>NZ_WKZG01000018.1:0-113613 GCF_009679665.1 Faecalibacterium sp. BIOML-A4
AAGTCATTCTTTTGCCTCAGCGCTTGGCGCTCAAGTATAATACCACACCCCCGCCTCCTTGTCAACACTTTTTGACAACTTTTTTCCATTCTTTTTTGCGCACGACCGGAAACGGCATCTGACCGTGAGGTATATGCGCCGCAGCTGCTTTGGTGCAGCTTGGCATAAATGCCCTTTCTCTTTGCTTATATAATGTATTATAAAGCTTTCGCCGTATAATATTTTGCGATATTACACCTCGGAAACAGGTGTGCGTTGTCAAGAGGTCTTGGCTCAGATTTTATCCTGAAAATTATCCATGAATTTTGGCTAAAACTCCAAAACGCAAAATGTAGTGGTATTTTCCTTGACTTGCCACTAGATAGTGATAGAATAGAGCTACATTCAGTTTGTTGGATATCGTGTGCGCAAAACGGGTATCTCTTATTGTAAGAGATACCCGTTCACACTGTGCTTTATTTGTTAAGGAGGAGAGCCGATGAAGATCATCAAACGCAACGGTGCAGAGGTCCCCTTTGATATCACCAAGATCATCACCGCTGTTACTAAGGCCAGCGATTCTGTGAGCGGTCAGAGCCGTCTGACAAAGGACCAGATCACCCAGATCGCCGCTGCTGTTACCGACCAGTGTCAGGCGCTGAACCGCGCCGTCAGCGTGGAAGAAGTGCAGGATATGGTGGAGAACCAGCTCATGGACATCAAGGCACATGATGTGGCCCGGCACTACATCACCTACCGCTATGTGCAGAGCCTGAAGCGCCAGACCAACACCACCGATGAGCGCATCCTGAGCCTGATCGAGTGCCAGAACGAAGAGGTCAAGCAGGAGAACGCCAATAAGAACCCCACCGTGAACAGCGTACAGCGCGACTATATGGCCGGTGAGATCTCCAAAGATCTGACCGCCCGTCTGCTGCTGGACCCGGAGATCGTCAAGGCACATCAGGAGGGTCTGATCCACTTCCACGATTCCGACTACTTTGCCCAGCACATGCACAACTGCGATCTGGTGAATCTGGAGGACATGCTGCAGAACGGCACCGTCATTTCCGGCACCTATATTGAAAAGCCTCACAGCTTCTCCACCGCCTGCAACATCGCCACCCAGATCATTGCACAGGTGGCATCCAACCAGTACGGCGGCCAGAGCATCAGCCTGACCCACCTCGCCCCCTTTGTGGATGTCTCCCGCAAGAAGATCGCCGCTGAGGTAGAAGTGGAAATGGCCGGTCTGGACGTTTCTGCCGAGCGCAAGAAGGAGATCGTAGAGCGCCGCCTGCGCAGCGAGATCAACCGCGGTGTGCAGACCATCCAGTATCAGGTGGTCACGCTGATGACCACCAATGGTCAGGCCCCCTTTATCACCGTGTTCATGTATCTGGGTGAGGCGCGCAATCCGCAGGAGAAGGCAGACCTTGCCATCATCATCGAGGAGACCATCCGCCAGCGCTATCAGGGCGTGAAGAACGAGGCCGGTGTGTGGATCACCCCCGCTTTCCCCAAGCTGATCTATGTGCTGGAAGAGGACAACATCCGCCCCGGCACTCCCTACTATTATCTGACCGAGCTGGCCGCCAAGTGCACCGCAAAACGCATGGTGCCCGACTATATCTCCGAGAAGAAAATGCTGGAGCTCAAGGTGGACAAAAACGGCGAAGGCCACTGCTACACCTGCATGGGCTGCCGCAGCTTCCTGACCCCCTATGTGGACCCCGAGACCGGCAAGCCCAAATACTACGGTCGGTTCAATCAGGGCGTTGTCACCATCAATCTGGTGGATGTGGCACTCTCCTCCAAGGGCAACTTTGAGAAGTTCTGGAAGATCTTCGACGAGCGTCTGGCCCTGTGCCACCGCGCACTGCAGGCACGGCACAAGCGGCTGCTGGGCACTCCCAGCGATGCCGCTCCCATTCTGTGGCAGTATGGTGCACTGGCTCGCCTGAAAAAGGGGGAAAAGATCGACAAGCTGCTGTTCGGCGGCTACTCCACCATCAGTCTGGGCTATGCCGGTCTGTATGAGTGCGTGAAGTATATGACCGGCAAGAGCCACACCGATGCCGGTGCAAAGCCCTTTGCTCTGAGCGTGATGCAGCACATGAACGACAAGTGCAACGCCTGGAAAAAGGCCGAGAACATCGACTACTCCCTCTATGGCACCCCGCTGGAATCCACCACCTACAAGTTCGCCAAGTGCCTGCAGAAGCGGTTTGGCATCGTGCCCGGCATTACCGACAAGAACTATATCACCAACAGCTACCATGTGCATGTGTCGGAGCAGATCGATGCCTTCACCAAGCTGAAGTTTGAATCCGACTTCCAGCGCCTGTCCCCGGGCGGTGCCATCAGTTATGTGGAAGTGCCCAACATGCAGGACAATCTGGAAGCCGTCATAAGTGTGCTGCAGTTCATCTATGACAACATCATGTATGCGGAGCTGAACACCAAGTCGGATTACTGTCAGGTGTGCGGCTATGACGGCGAGATCAAGATCGTGGAGGATGACGGCAAGCTGGTGTGGGAGTGCCCCAAGTGCGGCAACCGCGACCAGAACAAGCTGAACGTTGCCCGCCGCACCTGTGGCTATATCGGCACCCAGTTCTGGAATCAGGGCCGCACGCAGGAGATCAAGGACCGCGTGCTGCATCTGTAACCTTTTTTGTAGAAAGGAAAGCATTCTTGCCCTCTCCGTCATCGCTGACGCGATGCCACCTCCCCCAAAGTGGGAGGCCTTGGCAGTCCATGCAAAGTGTGTGGTTTCGCCAGGGGCTCTCCCTTTGACAGACTTCCCCCGCGCCGGGGGAAGATGGCGAAGCCAAAAGGGGGAACAGGCTGGACGCGAAGCGGCCTGAGAGGGCTAGGCCGCTAAAATTATGAACTACGCAACCATCAAATACTATGACATTGCCAACGGCCCGGGGGTGCGCACCAGCGTGTTCGTGTCCGGCTGCCGCCACCACTGCCCGGGGTGCTTCAACGCCGTGGCGTGGGACTTTGACTATGGCCAGCCCTTCGACAAACCCACCCGCAACGAGGTGTTTGCTTCCTGCCAGCCGGACTATATCGCGGGCCTATCGCTGCTGGGCGGCGAACCCATGGAGCCGGAAAATCAGCGGGAGCTGTTGCCCTTCGTGCGCAACTTCAAGGCCTTGTACCCGAACAAAACGGTGTGGTGCTATTCCGGCTACACCTGGGAACAGCTGACCGGCAAAGAGCCAAGCCTTGCCCGGTGTGAAGCCACCGACGAGCTGCTGAGCCTGCTGGATGTGCTGGTGGACGGCGAGTTCGTGCAGGCAAAGCACGATATCTCCCTGCGGTTCCGCGGCAGCAGCAACCAGCGTCTGCTGGATGTGAAAAAGACCCTTGCCGCCGGGGAGCCCGTGTGGTGGGAGGACGAAAAGGTGTTCGCCACCCATACCATGGAAAAATAAACATAACAGAAAAGAGCGTCCGGTTTTCCACTTCCTGAACGGAACGTGTGGAAAACTGGACGCTTTCTTTTTTGTTTTACTCTCTGCTGCCCACGGCATCCTCGATGATGCGCAGGAAGGCATTGCCGTAGCGGGCGGCTTTCTTCTCGCCCACACCGCTGATATTCAGCAGTTCATCGGTGCTCAGCGGCTTCTTTTCCACCATTTCCCGCAGGGTGGCATCGCTGAACACCATAAAGGCCGGGATATTCTGCTTTCCGGCCAGCCGCTTGCGCTGAGCATAGAGGGCATTCAGCAGCTTTTCGTCAAACTCGCTCAGCTCGCCTGCCACCGCCTTTGTGCGGCGCGGCTTCTCGGTCAGGCGGCGGGCATTATCCGCCGCGCGCCGCCGGGAATACTCCACCTGCAGCTGCGCTTCCTGCTCTGCGGCCAGACAGCAGGAGCAGTTGCCGCATTTCTTTGGTGCAGCTTCGCCGAAGTAATGCAGCAGAAATCCCCGCAGACAATCCTGCGTGGTGGAATAGAATGTCATGTACTTGAGCCGCTCCTCGGCCTTGCGGGCTGCTTCGGCCTTTACATCGGCGGGCAGGCCGTTGTCTGCCTCCATCTCCTTTTCAATAAAGAAGCGGATGGTGCGCACATCGGTGCCGGAATAGAGCAGCGTGCACCGGGCGGGCTGTCCATCGCGGCCTGCACGGCCTGCTTCCTGATAATAACTTTCCACATCCTTGGGCATATTGTAGTGGATCACGAACCGTACGTTGGGCTTGTCGATGCCCATGCCGAAGGCATTGGTCGCCACCATGATCTGCACCCGGTCATAGAGGAAATCGTCCTGATTCTTCCGCCGGGTATCCGCGTCCAGCTTGGCATGGTAGGCCGCAGCCCGGATACCGCGGCTCTGCAGCAGGCGGGCAGTCTCATCCACCTGCTTTGTGGTGCTGCAGTAGACGATGCCCGCGTTGTCGCCCTCTTTCAGCACAAGATCCAGCAGCTCCTTCGGCTTCTGGCTGGGCAGAGCCCGCCGGGTCTCAAAATAGAGGTTGGGCCGGTCAAAGCTGGTGGTCACCTCGTAGGGCTTCTGCAAGGCCAGCTGTTCCCGGATGTCGTCCCGCACATGGGCGGTGGCCGTGGCCGTGAATGCGCCCACCACCGGACGGCTGGGCAGGCTGTCCACAAAGGCTTTGATGCGCAGGTAGCTGGGCCGGAAGTCCTGTCCCCACTGGCTGATGCAGTGGGCCTCGTCCACCGTCACCATACTGATGGTCCGTTCCTGTGCAAACCGCTGGAAGCCCGGCATCTCCAGCCGTTCCGGTGCCACATAGATGATCTTGTACCAGCCTTCCCGGGCGCGGCGCAGCATCAGGGCCTTCTGGTTATCGTTCAGGCTGTTGTTCAGAAACGCCGCCGCCACACCGGCCTGCACCAGCGCCCCCACCTGATCCTTCATCAGGCTGACCAGCGGCGACACCACGATGGTGATGCCCGGCAAAAGCAGCGCCGGCACCTGATAGCAGATGGATTTGCCCGCACCGGTGGGCATCACCGCCAGTACATCCTGCCCGGCAAGCAGCCGCCGGACGATGTCCTCCTGCCCCGGGCGGAAGCTGTCGTAGCCGAATACCTTTTTTAAAATCGAGTGCGGGTTTTCCATGGGTCCCTCCGTATCATAGAATAGGTTTTTTTCTGCGCAATGTCTTCAAAACCATATCAGTATACCACAAAAGCCGGGCTTTTGCGCAGGTGCAGAGCCGTTTTTTCGGCAAAAAGCACGAAATGTCAAAGGTAATTTTTTTGCAAATGATAGCTTTTCAGGCGCGAAAATGATATAATAGGAGCACATAACTCCATGTCCGGCGGTTTTTTGTGCGCCGACTGTTGATAGAAAAAGGAGCAATCATCTTATGCATCAGAAACTCATCACCTTTGCCGTTCCGTGCTACAACTCGGCGGCATATATGCGCCATTGCATCGAGACCCTGCTTTCTGCCGGAGAGCAGGCCGAGATCATCCTTGTGGACGACGGTTCCGTGAAGGACGATACCCCCGCCATCTGCGACGAGTACGCCGCCAAATATCCCACCATCGTCAAGGCCATCCATCAGGAGAACGGCGGCCACGGCGAGGGTGTGAATCAGGGCATCCGCAACGCCACAGGCCTGTACTATAAGGTAGTGGACAGCGACGACTGGCTGGACACCGACGCCCTGAAAAAGGTTCTGGCCCGCCTGACCACTCTGGTGGCCCGCGGCACCGCGCCGGACATGATGATCTGCAACTATGTGTACGAGCATGTGGAGGACAACACCACCCTGACCGTGCGCTACACCAACGTGTTCCCGCAGAACCGCCTGTTCAACTGGACCCATGTGGGCCGCTTCCGCCCGGACCAGAACATCCTGATGCACTCGGTGATGTACCGCACCGAGGTGCTGCGCAAGTGCGGCATGGTGCTGCCCAAGCACACCTTCTATGTGGACAACATTTTTGTCTACCAGCCCCTGCCCTATGTCAAGAGCATGTACTACATGGATCTGGATCTGTACCGCTACTTCATTGGCCGTGCCGACCAAAGCGTGAACGAGAGCATCATGGTAAAGCGGGTGGATCAGCAGCTGCGGGTCACCCGGCACATGATCGACTGTCAGGATCTGGATGAGCTGAAGGATCAGAAACGTCTGCACGCTTACATGGTGCACTATCTGTCCGTGATGATGGCCGTGAGCGACATCTTCCTGCTGCTGGACGGCAGCGACGAGGCAAAGGCCAAGCGCACCGGGCTGTGGCAGTACCTCAAGGACCACGTAAGCACCGGTGTTTACCGCGCCGTGCGCTACAATCTGGGCGGTCTGACCGACCTGAAGTTCCCCGGCGGCGACAAGCTCACTCTGGGCGTCTACCGCCAGCTGCGCAAGGTCTTCAAGTTCAACTGATTCTTTGGAATTTACTCCTTCCGTCACGTCTTACGCCGTGCCAGCTCCCTCAAAGAGGGAGCCTTTGGCAGAATGGAACACTTCTCCTTCTCGCCAGAGCCTCCCTCCGTGAGAAAGACTCCCCCGGCCGGGGGAGGTGGCACGAAAGTGCCAGAAGGGGAATGGGTGGCATCGCGCAGCGATGACGGAAGGAGTTTCTTTTATTTGCCCGACCGGAGCTCTTTGCCGGGTCTCCATATTCCGGTTGCTTTTTGTCTGGGCGGATAGTATATTAGACGTATATGCGTTTTTTCTGGCTGCGCTGCGTTTTTCCTTTTCGTTCTTCCCTTTCGCTGATCGCGGGCCCGCTGCAGTGATGATATCCAGAAGTACCTCGGCATCACCCTGCTGCCGCAGGCCGGTGTGGCACTGGGCATGGCTGCCACAGCCGCCCAGCTCTCGGACGGCCACATGGTACGCAACGTGGTGCTGTTCTCGGTGCTGGTGTATGAGCTGGCAGGCCCCACGCTGACCAAGATCGCACTGACTGCCGCTGGAGAGATCCGTCCCGAGGGACGCACCAGCGCCCGTGTGGAGAACAAGCCGGAAGAAGTTGCATAAAAGGTTGTTTTTTGTCGAAATGTCACGCAATCATTGACGAACCCTGTTATTTTTTGTATACTGAGCATAGCGCCACTGGAACAATTTTCCTATTGTGTCACAGACTGGCTATCACAGGAAAAGGATAAAGGAGAATGGAATACTATGAAAAGTACCGGTATCGTCCGCGGCATCGATGCGCTGGGCCGCATCGTTCTGCCCAAGGAGCTGCGCACCAGTATGCATCTGGACACTGACACCAAGCTGGAGATCTTTGTGGATGGCGACTCCATCGTGCTCAAAAAGCATCGGCCCGCCGGCAGCTGCGATTTCTGCGGCGAGGTGGACGAGTCTTCGGTGCAGTTTGCGGGCTACTGCATCTGCCCGGCCTGCCGCCGCAAGATCGGTGCACTGTAAAACACACAAAAAGGAGGCTCTGCTATGAGCCAGATGATCGATTTCACCGTCCCGTCCACTGTGCCGGGGCGGACTTTGCATGCCTTCCGCTGTGTGCCGGAGGGTGAAGTAAAGGCGGTTCTGCAGTTGTCCCACGGCATGGTGGAATTTATTGACCGCTACAAGCCGCTGGCGGAATATCTGGCCGGGCGGGGCATCCTTGTTACCGGCCACGACCATTTGGGCCACGGCGGCTCCATCCGCACCAAAGCGGACTACGGCTACTTTGCCGAGCCGGACGGCAACCGCGCCGTTCTGGCCGACCTGCACGCCATGACCGTGCGCACCAAAGAGCTGTACCCGGGCGTGCCTTATTTTCTGCTGGGGCACAGCATGGGTTCGTTCTATGCCCGGCAGTATTTGTGCGAGTATGGCAGCGAACTGGACGGAGCCATCATCATGGGCACCGGCTTCCAGCCCAAAGCGCTGGTGCAGTTTGCCAAAGCCCTCTGCCGGGTGCTGGCGGTCTTTCATGGCTGGCAGTACCGCAGCAAGTTCGTGGCCAACATGTCCTTTATGGGCTACAACAAAGGGCTGGAGGGCCGCACTACCCACGACTGGCTCAACCGCGATCAGGCCGAGGTGGACAAATATCTGGCCGACGAACGCTGCACCTTTACCTTTACGCTGAACGCCTACTACAGCATGTTCAGCGGCATCCTGCGCCTGCACGACCCGGCGTTCCTTGCAAAAATGCCCAAAGACCTGCCGCTGCTGTTCTTGGCTGGCGATGCCGACCCGGTGGGCGAACAGGGCAAGGGCGTGCAGCGTGCCATCCAGAGCCTGAAAGATGCCGGTGTGCAGAACATTGAGTGCAAGCTGTACCCCGGTGCCCGGCATGAACTGCTGGTGGAAACGAACCATCAGGAAGTGTTTGAAGATATCGGCAGCTGGCTGGAAAAGCATCTTGCCTGATCTGCCGCATCCGTTTTACCGTCATTCTGAGGAATGGCGGTACTTTTTGCCCTAATGGCTGGCGGCACTTTTGCCAGCCTGACCGGCAAAAATGCCCGGCACTGAACGTTTTCCCGATTGCTGAAAAAGTCCCCGGAACCAGCGTTCCGGGGACTTTCTGCGTTTATTTTCAGTTATGCTGTTATGCTTTCTTGGGTGCGATCCAGCCGTCGATCACATTTACCAGTGCCTTGCCGCGGTGGCCCAGAAGCTTGGGCAGCAGGACACGGGCCATGGCCCACACACCGGCAAAGTTGTACAGGATGATCAGCGCCGTGATGATGCCGGTCCACAGGCCATAGAGCGGCGTTTCGGCCAGCAGCACAAAGGCTTCGATCACCAGCGCAGCCGCATTCACCAGCACGCGGCCCGGATGTACCTGCATCCCGATCATGCGGTGGGCATCGATGGCGCGCAGGGTGAACACCAGCGCAAGGCCAAGGAAGGACGCATAGGTAGCGCCCACAGGCCCCCACCACTTGATGAAGAAGTAGTTCATGATGCAGTTGCTCACAGCACCCGCCATCATGGTGATCATGCTGCGGGTGGACTTTTTATTCACCACATACACGCTGTTCATGAACTGGTTGAAGCAGCTGCAGGTGGAAGCCAGCACAAGGAAGGGCACAAAGTGCCATGCGTAGTAGTAGTTGGACTTCATAATGTGCATCACCGGGCGGCACAGCCAGATGATACCGGCTGCGCAGCAGAACAGCACACTGGAATAGGTGCGGAAAATTTTGGTAAAGAACTTCGCGCGGCCCTCTTCCTCGGTCACAGCGGAAAGCTGCCATGCATCGTAGAAGATCAGGCCCAGCGTAGTAAGGATGGTGGGCAGGAAATAGCCGGTGGAAAGCAGACCGCTCCATGCATTGCCGTCGCGGCCGTCCAGACCGTTGCACATCTCACGCACAAAGAACAGGTCAGATGCGTTGATGATCCAGAAGCTGATCTGTGCCGGGATCATGGGCAGCGAGAAGCGCAGCATCTGCTTCCACAGATCCTTGTTGATGCCCTTCAGCTCCACATAGTTCCACAGCTTGCCGGTGAACATCAGGAACAGCACACTGGCAAGGTCGCCGCTGATGATGGCCAGCAGGTAGCCGTTGGCACCCCACTTGAAGCCCACCAGATACAGCACGTAGAAAGCCATGGTGGCCACGGTGCACAGCACGCCGTCCACGGCCACCAGCTTGTTCCACTGGCGGCTGCGCACGAACTGGGTGCACAGGGTGCGCAGGCAGCTCATGAGCACATAGATGTAAATGAGCAGGCCGTACTGTGCCATATCGGGCAGGAACTGCGCAATGGGCCAGCACAGCACCAGAATGCCAAAGCCGCCCAGAATGGTCAGCAGGCCGTTGGTGAACACCTGTTTTTCGCTGTTGCCCTTGTCCAGACCAAAGCGGATGATGGCGTTGGACATGCCCATGGACACGAACGGGATGAGCAGGTTCGCGTACTGGCTCAGGATCTTGGAAAGGCCCAGATCGGAGATCTCCGCCATTGCATAGGTCAGGAACGGCTGGACGATCAGGGTGAGCAGCTTTGACGAAAAGCTGGAAATTGCAAAGATCAATGTGTTGCCGGCAAGCTTTGAATATTTATCGCCGGACTTTTTTTCGTTTTCCAAGGGAACTTCCCTCCTGTTTTACAATTCGGATGCGGGCCGGTCTGTGACCGCCCGCATCCGCTTTCCCACTATTTAGTCACTTTAAAAGCGCCCGCCGGGCTTTCCAGTCCGGCAGCAGCTTTGCCACCTCGGCCCAGAACGCCGGGCTGTGGTTGGGCTGCAAAAAGTGGCAGTACTCATGCACTACCACATAGATCTGCGCCGCCGGGGGCATATGATACAGCTGCAAAGCAAAGGTGATCTGCCGTTTTGCCATAAAGCACACGCCCCACCGGCTGGTCATGCTGCGCACTTTGATAACAGGCTTGTGCCCGCCCAGCACTCCGGCAAAGGCCGGGTAGACCTTATCGCTCATGGCCGTAAAATAGGCCAGCGCTGTTTCCTTATCCGGCAGAGACCGCGCTTTCTGCGCTGCGCGCCGCATGGCACGTTCCCGGGCCTGCTGCACCCAGTCGGCGCGTGCGGCCACAAAGCGGTCTGCAGCTTCCGCGCTCGTGCGCAGCGGCACGCTCACCGCCACGGTGCCATCCTCCCGCACACGGATGTTCAGGTTCTTGACCCGTTTGCGGGTCAGCTCGTATTGGATGCCGCCTGCCGTGCGCAGCTGTGTCTCCTGCTTTCTGCCCGCCATGAGGTCAGGTAGTCTTTTTTGCCCGGTGCAGCATTTCCAGCGGCAGCTGGGCCAGCACCACGGCAGCAAAGATCAGCACGCAGCCAAAGACTTCCCGGGCAGAAAGGTTCTGGTGCAGCAGCATCCAGCCGCCCAGCGCACTGAACACGCTTTCCAGACACATGATCAGGCTGGCAATGGCGGGGTTCAGATCCCGCTGGCCCAGGATCTGCAGGGTGTAGGCCACGCCGCTGGACATGATGCCGCAGTAGAGGATCGGCAGCGCATTCTCCGCGAACTGCGCTGCGGAAGGTGTCTCGAACAGCAGGGCCGCAGCGGTGCTTTCCACCGACACCACCAGAAACTCGGCAAGGCTCAGCCGCACGCCGTCCACCTGCGGGGAAAAGTGGTCCACCGCAATGATCTGGAAGCTGAACAGCACCGCACAGCTCAGCAGGAGCCAGTCGCTGGACTCGATGCTGCCAAAGCCGTTTTTCATGCACAGCAGGTACAGGCCCAGCACGGCTACCACCATGCTCACCCACAGCTGCGCACTGCCCTTCCGGCCCAGAAACAGGCCGAACACCGGCACCAGCACCACGTACATGGCGGTCAGGAAGCCGGCCTTTGCCGTGGACGGATTGATGGTAATGCCGATCTGCTGTGCAGCGGAAGCAGCAAACAGAAGGGTGCCGCACACAAAGCCTGCCGCCAGCAGCTTTTTCTTCTCAGCAGCAGTTTTGGGCTTTGCATCGGTGCCGCTTTTGCGGCGGATGGCATCAAACACCATCACCGTGGGAATCAGCACCAGTACAGCCAGCCAGCTGCGCCCGGCCAGAAAGCTGTAGGCTCCCATGCCGGAACCGGCGCTCTGGGCCACAAAGGCCGTGCCCCAAATAAGGGAGCACAGCAGCAAAAGCAGAGAGTTCTTGGTTTGTGTGTTCATCAGCCAATGCCCTCCACCTTCAGCAGGCCGTACAGGTAGTACTTGCTGGAGTCATAGGAGATGGTCACACGGTACTGCGCCGCCGGGTCCAGCCCGGAGATGGTGCAGCGGTAGTCGGTGCCGTCGGTATGGATATAATAGGTGCTGTCGGTCACATACTCTGCGCCGCCGTCCACCTTTTTCCACACGGCCACCTTGAACCGCTGGGTGCCCTCAGCCGTGCCGCAACCCATAATACTCAGCGTGCCGGAGGGCACGGTAAAGTAGCTGGTCTGGCGGCTCCAGATGCCGTTGAACACTGCATACAGGCAGCCATCCGCCGTGGCCGTGGCAAACTTGGCCGAGGAGTCTGCAATGCCCTGAATGATCAGCGGATCACTGGTCTGGTCGGCCCAGCGGGTAGTGTCCTCTTCCTGCACTTCGTCCGAAGTGCCCGATGCCTTGTGCACGATGCTCTTCAGGGTGTCCTTGCAGCCGATTAGGCCCACTGCAAGCACCAGCGCCATCAGCAGCACAACGATCCTTTTTTTCATCTTCATACGTTTCCTCACGAAGCAATGCGCTTCTCTTTGTTTTTCATCCCTCCGCCCTGTTCTTGTACAGAGCAGATACAGATATAGTATACCGCATTTTCCGGCGCTGTACAAGACATTTGTCCTGTGCCGTACTGCAAGAAAAGCCCCGCCGGGGCTTTTCTTTTTGTGCGGTTTGCCGCCTGATTTTACGTTTCTTTGCCAGTGACCGCCCGCAGGGCAGCACACTCGGCAGCGGCCTGCTCCGGTGCACCCGCACCAAACAGACTGCCGTACCGGTACAGCGCCCAGCCGCCCGCGTTTTGACTGCGCAGGTCCTGCACCTGCCGGGCCAGCACATCGCCGGTGCTCCAGCCGCTTACGCTGTCCGGGTTCGCGCCGCCGTCACCGGTGCCCACGCGGTACGCGCCCAGCCCGAAGTACAGGGCCACGCCCTCTGCGCGCGGGTACGCCAGCCACGCGGGCACGATGTTCTCAAAGGCAAATCGGGTGCTGCCGCTCTGCAGCGTGTAGCCATAGCCCCAGTAGATCTGCGGGCAGAGATAATCCACCACCTGTTCTTCCCCGCCCGCAGCCAGCCACGCCGTCACATCGCTGTACTGGCTGTTGAGGTCGTTGTCGGGATTCCCCTGCGGACTGATGCCAAAGCGCAGCGTCGGGTCTGCAGTCTTCACCGTGTCGTGCACCTTCTTGACCAGAGCGGTCACGTTCTGCCGCCGCCATGCTGCAAGGTCTGCCGCACCGCTGGCCGCAAACTGCGCCGCATCGATGCTTTCTTCGGTCGTAGGGTAAAAATAATCGTCAAAGTGGATGCCGTCCACCGCGTAGTTCTGCAAAAGCTCGGCCACGCCCTGCACCACATAGTCCGCCGCTGCAGGCTCGGCCGGGTTCAGATACAGCCCGTCGCCCACTGCACACACCCATTCCGGGTGGGTGTTGGCAAGGTTGTTCTCTGCCAGATTCGGCGGCATGGCTGCAGAGGACCGCAGCCGGTAGGGATTCAGCCACGCTTCCACCGAAAGGCCGCGCCCGTGGGCCTCCTGCAAAAGGATGTCCAGCGGGTCAAAACCGGGGTCCTGCCCCTGCACGCCGGTGCACAGGTGGCTCCACGGGAACAGCTGGCTTTTGTAAAGTGCATCCCCGAAGGGCCGCACCTGCGCAAGCACCGTGTTCAGCCCAAGGCCCGCGCAGTTTTCCAGCATTTGCACGCACCCGGCGCGGAAGGCATCCGCCGAGGAAAAATCCATTGCTGCCCATTCCAGATAGCTCACCCATACGGCCCGCCACTCGCCTGCAGGCAGGGCAGGGTTCTCAACAGGCTGTTTTTCTGCTTTCGTTTTGTCCCGTTTGGAAAACTTTTTTCTGCGCAGCCACAGCCCCACACCCACACAGGCAGCAGCACCGGCCCCCGCCAGAAAGGTGCGCCGGTTCACACGGCGCGGTTCCGCTTCCGTTTTTTTGGACTTGCGCCGCTGGGTCACAGGGTCTCCTCCTGGGTCTTATACAGCACAAGCGCTGCCCAGCCCCGGGCGCAGGCCAGCAGCACGAACATGATGTTCGTCCAGAAGGCAAGGGCGCTCATGCCCGCATACTTCGTCAGCAGCCAGAACAAAAGGCGCAGCGCTTCCGAGATGCACACCAGCTGCAGCGGGCGCTGGATGGGCCTGCCGTGGCCGTACTCGATGGCAAGCAGGCCCGGCCACACCAGTGCCGAGCACAGGTCGCCCGCCCAGCCGCCTGCAGCCAGCTTGCTGAGCATCAGCAGCACGAACACCAGCGTGTAGCTGCGCTTATCCTTGGCGGGAGCACCCTTCTGTGCGGCCAAAAACAGCACTGCAATGCCGGTGATGCAGAACACGATCAGTTCCAGCCCCGAAAAATCCATGCCGCCCAGCACGGCAAAGCCGCCCAGCATGGACATTGCCGCTGCCGCCAGCAGGAAAAAATACCAGGTCTTGCGTGTAAATTTGAGCTTCATTGTGTTCCTCCCGCCTGCAGCAGTGCGCAGGCTCCTGACAAAATTTTCAAAGAATTAAAAATATTATAGCACAAAAGTATGCGGGTTGTGTTACAATAAGAAAAACTCTTCAGGAGGATCTTCATGAACGCCGCAGTTTCCATTGTCCTGCTTGCCGCCGTACTTGGCGTGATCGTTTTTCTTTTGTCCCGGCGCGAGAATACCCGCCGCAGCCAGTACGGTCCCGCCGGTCTTTCGGAGTTCCGCACCGACCTGCCGCTGGACGAGTGCTTCGACCGGCTGGACGAGCACAGGGACGCCGACGAGTTCGTGTACGAGTGCCGCCGGGAAAAGGACGGCGGCTTTCTGCTGCATCTCACCCTGCACCAGCCCACCCAGCAGCCGCTGGACACCCTGTATACCCTCCGGCTGGACCCCGGTCGTCAGACCGTAGTGACCCTGATCTTCATCCGCGAAGCCTTTGGCTACAAGGAGCCGCTGTTCCCGCAGGAAATGCTTGATCGTTTTATGCAGCAGAAGCTGGATGCCCACCGCACCAAATAAAGTTTTGTGTAAATGCTTTTCATTTTGCGCTGTTTTTGGTATACTTGTAAATGCCGCAGCGCAGAATATGCGGGCTAGTAGCTCAGTTGGTCAGAGCTGGCGGCTCATAACCGCTTGGTCCCGGGTTCAAGTCCTGGCTGGCCCATAACAAAAAAGAGCACCCATCGGGGTGCTCTTTTTTGTTGCCAGTCAGGACTTGAACAAGGCGGCGACGCGAAGCGACGCAAGTAAAGCCCCGGTGGGGCTTTACTTAGCCTGCGGGTCCCAGCGCATAGGAATATCAAAAAGTGTCGGATGCCGTTCTGAGGGCCAGCCAGGACTTGAACCCAAAACTTATAAAGTTCTCATTGCGGAATCCCTGCTCCCATGATATGATTAAACCAGCTTGGAGGAGGATATCATGCAGAATACAAATAACGAACTCGTGTCCGTCATTGTTCCGGTATATAAAGTAGAACCCTATCTGGACCGATGTGTCGCCAGCATTCTGGCCCAGACATATCCGAACCTTGAGGTGATCCTGGTCGATGATGGTTCTCCCGATAACTGCCCTGCACTCTGTGATGCATGGGCACAGCGGGACGCACGCATCAGGGTCATCCATAAGAAAAACGGTGGCCTATCCGATGCCCGGAATGTGGGACTGGATGCGGCATCCGGTGCGTACATCTCCTTTGTTGACAGCGATGATTACATTGCAGAAAATTTCATCGAGACCCTTTATGATCTGCTCCATGAGTACCACACTGATATTTCTGCCGTCCATTGGAAACTCGTCTATGCTGACGCGCCGGAGGTCCCTGCTCCGCTTTCTTCCCGAAACGTTACGCTCTTTCAAGGTGCTGATGCCATCCGGGAGCTTTTTACGGAGGATACCTACGCATGTTATGCATGGAATAAATTATGCAAACGGGAACTGTTTGACACCATCCGGTTTCCGGTCGGTCGCGTTATGGAAGATCTTGGCATTGCATACAAGATCCTGTTCGACGCAGGGCAGATCGTGTACTCGGACGAACCCCTGTATTACTATTATCAGCGCGATGGCAGCACTCTCCATACAGACTGTATAAAGTTCTTTCAGGACAGGCTTGCGATGGTCACAGAGCGTTATCTGTTTCTTGAAAAGCGGTACCCCGACATGCTGGAAAACGATGCCTATTTTGTGGATATGGCCCTGAATGATTACCCGATCCTCTATCGTTCTGCCTTAGACCCTGAATCGGATCAGCTCATCCGCCATGCCTACCAAAAGAGCCGTTCCATTTTGTCCTTCTACAATAAAATGCGCTTTGCCTTTTTCAGCCGGAGCAAAGCCCTGTACTACTTTATCGAACGCCGCAACCGCAACCTTGCCCGCTACGATAACTGCTGAATCTCCTGCATTCCATTCCTTTCTGCGTAATTATAATAAAACAAAGAAGGAGCGTTTCCACGCGGGAACGCTCCTTCTTTGTTTACTATCATTTACACCATTTTGCAAACTCTTCGTCGGTGCACTTGACATAGTGGCTGCCGCTCACATGGTGATCGGTGCCCTTGTTGTAATCGATGCCGGAAGTGGCGTAGTCGTAGGTCTCAGCCACGCGGCGCTTCTCCACAACGGGGTTCGGCAGCGGGATGGCCGACAGCAGACTGCGGGTGTAGGGGTGGACGGGATTCTCGAAGATCTCTTCGGTCGTACCCGTCTCCAGCAGGTGGCCCAGATGCAGCACGCCGATGCGGTCCGAGATGTACTTGACCATGGAAAGGTCATGCGCAATGAACAGGTAGGCCGTGCCGGTCTCCTGCTGGATATCCTTCATCAGGTTGACCACCTGCGCCTGAATGGACACGTCCAGCGCCGAGATGCACTCATCTGCGATGATGAGCTTGGGGTTCATAATGAGGGCGCGGGCAATGCCCACGCGCTGGCGCTGGCCGCCAGAGAACTGGTGGGGATAGCGCTCGGCATGTTCGGGCGCAAGGCCCACCTTGGCCAGAATTTTCTCCACCTTTTCGCGGCGCTCTTCGCGGGTCTTGTACATGTGGTGGATGTCCAGACCCTCACCGATGATATCCTCCACCTTTTTGCGGGGGTTCAGGGACGCCATGGGGTCCTGAAAGATCATCTGCATCTGGGTGCGCAGCGTATCGTTCTGCACGCGGCTCAGCCTGCCGCTGATATCATGCCCATCAAAGGTGATTTTTCCGGCAGTGGGGTCATACAGGCGGATGACGCTGCGGCCGATGGTGGACTTGCCGGAACCGGACTCGCCCACCAGACCATAGGTCTCGCCGGGATAGATCTCAAAGCTGACATTGTCCACAGCCTTGACGGTATAGCTCTTGCTCACGCGGAAATACTGCTTCAGGCCCTCGACCTTCAGCAGCGGAGCAGCATTCTGTCCTGCCATTTATTCCGCCTCCTTGATCTTTTCTGCCTCGGCACGCATGCGGGCAATGCGCTGAGCAAGCTCAGGCGGCATGTCCACCTTGGGTGCGCGGGGGTCCAGCAGCCATGTAGCTGCATAGTGGGTGTCGCTGATCTTGAACATGGGCGGGTCAACTTCGTCGTCGATGTTCAGGGCATAATGGTTGCGCGGCGCAAAGGCATCGCCCTGCTTCTCATGCAGCAGGTTCGGCGGCGAACCCGGAATGGTGTACAGACGGTCGTCTGCGGTGTCCAGATCGGGCATGGCGGAAAGCAGGCCCCATGTGTAGGGGTGGCGCGGCTCGTAGAAGATCTCGTCGATGGTGCCGGTCTCCACGATCTTGCCTGCGTACATCACGTCCACATAATCGGCCACCTTTGCCACAACGCCCAGATCGTGGGTGATGTAAATGACCGAGATGCCGCGCTCACGCTGGATGCTGCGGATCAGCTCCAGAATTTTGGCCTGAATGGTCACATCCAGTGCCGTGGTGGGCTCGTCACAGATCAGCAGGTCGGGGTCGCAGGCCAGTGCAATGGCAATGACCACACGCTGGCGCATACCACCGGACAGCTGGTGCGGGTAGCTCTTCATGCGCTTTTCGGCATCGGTGATGCCCACCTCTTCCAGCAGCTGCACAGCCTTTTTGTAGGCGGCATCCTTGGGCATCTTGTAGTGCCACAGCATGCCCTCCATGATCTGCTTGCCGATGGGCATGGTGGGGTCAAGGCTGGTCATGGGGTCCTGAAACACCATGGCGATGCGCTTGCCGTTGATGTGGCGGCGGATCCACTTTTTGTCCTTCTGCAGCAGGTCCACCGTCTCGGGGCTGCCGTCGGCGTGATGGTAGCTGAACTGGATGGAGCCGCTGTTCACAATGGCGTTCTGTGCCAGAATGCCCATAGCGGCCTTCATGGTAACGGACTTGCCGGAGCCGGATTCGCCCACCAGCGCCACCGTTTCGCCCTTGTACAGGTCGATGTTCACGCCGCGGATGGCGTGCACCGGGCCTGCGGTGGTCTTAAAGGTGATATCAAGGTCTCGCACCGACAAGACCTGTTCTTTTTTCTTTTCAGGCATGGGGTGTTCCTCCTTACATACTCTTCATCTTGGGGTCCAGAGCCTCGCGCAGGCCGTCGGCCACGAGGTTGAAGCTCATCATCAACAGGCTCATGACCACCATCGGCGGGATGATCTGATAAGGATGGGTGGTGAAGCTGTTGTACAGCTCGCTGATCAGAGAACCCAGCGAGCACTGCGGCACCGGGATGCCCAGACCCACAAAGGACAGGAATGCCTCGGTGAAAATTGCGGTGGGGATGCTGAACATGACCTGCGTGATGATGGGTCCGATGATGTTGGGCAGCACTTCCTTGAAGATGATGAAGAAGCTGCCTGCGCCCAGCGTGCGGGAAGCCAGCACGAACTCCTGATCCTTCAGCTTGAGCATCTCAGCGCGGGCAATGCGGCTCATGCCCACCCACTCGGTGAGCATCAGGGCAAAGATAATGGTGATCATGCCGGGCTTGAGCACCAGCAGAAGCAGCGTGACGATCACCAGACGGGGGATGCCGTTGGCAACTTCCAGAAAACGCTGCATCATCATATCCACCTTGCCGCCAAAGTAGCCGGAGATCAGGCCGTAGCTCATGCCGATGACCATATCGATGATGGCGGCGGCAACCGCGATGATCAGGGACACGCGGGCACCCTCCCAGGTACGGGTCCAGATATCGCGGCCATAGGTGTCGCTGCCGAACCAGTAGTAGACATCCTCCTTGCCCTTTTCCACATAGGCATTGACCGTCTTGGAACCGGTGGTGGTGCTCATTTTCTCGTCACCGTTGAAGATGCCGAAGTTTTCCAGCACCTGCACGCGGGGCGCAAAGTTTTTCTGGCTCAGCTCCTGACCGGAGTAGGTATACTCGTTCATGCCGGGGCCAAATGCCGCCAGCAGCACGATAAAGACAACGAGGATCAGGCCGAGCACCGCGCTCTTTTTGCGGAAGAAGCGCACCCGCACATCCTTCCAGAAGCTCTGTGCGGCAAAGTTCGAGTCCATTGCGATCTCTGCGTCGTTATGCTTGAGCGCAAAGTCCTTCTCGTTGAAGGTGTGCTCGGAATACATGGTATCCACTGCGCTGACGATGGCATCAGCCGTGGCTTCGCCGCCCAGGCGAATCGCTTTTTCTGCCATATCAGTTGTCCCCCTTTGCCAAGCGGATGCGCGGGTCGATGATGCCGTACAGCAGGTCAACGACCAGCATGATGCCAATGTACATGGCGCTGTAGATGAAGCTCAGGCTGATGACCACGTTGTAGTCGTTGGACTGGATGGCCGTCACCAGCAGGCTGCCCACGCCGGGAATGGCGAAGATCTTCTCCACCACCAGCGAGCCGGTCATCAGGTCCACGATCAGCGGGGCCAGCACGGTGATAATGGGGATCAGCGCATTGCGCAGCGCGTGGCGGAAGATCAGCGCCGGGCCGGAAATGCCCTTGCTCTCGGCCAGCAGCATATAATCGGAGTCCAGAACCTCGATCATTTCACTGCGGGTAAAGCGGGCAATGGAAGCCATGGTGAACATGGACAGCGAGATGCTGGGCAGCACACTGGAGCCGAACACGTCCTTTGCGGAGAACAGCATAGGGAACCACTTGAGCTTGAAGCCAAAGGTATAGCTCAGGGCCAGTGCGATCACGTAAGACGGCACCGACACGCCGATGACCGAGATGATGGTGGCCAGAGTGTCGAAGATGGTGTCCCGCTTGAGGGCTGCAATGATGCCGAGCACAAGGCCCACGATGGCACCCAGTGTAACAGCCATGCCGCCCACACGGATGGAAATGGGCAGACGGGACTGGATCAGCTGGGAGATGGGCGTGTTCTTGGAGATATTGTAGCTGACGCCGAAGTCACCGCGCAGCATGTTGGTCACATAGCGGAAGAACTGCACATAGATCGGCTGATCCAGACCGTACTTTGCGTACAGGGATGCGCGCATTTCCGGCGTCAGCTTTTCATCGTTGAAGGGCGAACCGGGCATCAGCTGCATGAGGATGAACAACACCAGCAGGATGGCCAGCAGCGTAAACAACGAAGTGATGATACGCTTGAGCGTGTATTTTTTCACGTTGGGTAGACCCCCTTAAAGTTTCTTCTTCTCCCTGCTCAAGACAGGGCGGCTTTTTCTGCCGCGGTCATCCGTGCGCCGGACGCGGACAGTGCAAAAGCCAAAAAGTCGCACAGCGGCAATCACGCTGCCACTGTGCGGCATTTCAGTTCTCGATCAGGATCAGACGCTCTTCTTTGCGTCCTTGAAGACGCGGTTCAGAGCAACCGGGTGGAAGTCCACGCCGGTCACGGCAGAAGAGATCATCTCGGCGTTGCACTGACCATACAGCGGGAAGATGGCGGCCTGCTCCAGCACGATGGACTCAGCGTCATACATGGCTTCCCAGCGGCCCTCGGGATCGGTGCACAGATCGCCGGTGGTGCACTCTGCGATGACGGCATCGTAGTCAGCGTCGCTCCACAGACCGTAGTTGTTGGAGTTGCCGGTGACCCACATGCCCAGATAGGTCATGGGATCGGCGTAGTCGGGGCCCCAGCGGGTCAGGCCGATCTCAAAGTTGCCGTCCTGCATATCCTGCACGCGCTGCTTCTTGGGCTCCACCTTCAGCTCCAGAGTAAAGCCGGGCAGAGTGGTCTGCAGCTGCTCCTGAACGACCTGAGCGACCTTCTGAGGAGCATCGTCGGCATCGACGACCATGGTGAAGGAGAAGGAATCCTTGCCCAGCTCAGCCTTGGCCTGCTCGTAGTACTCTGCAGCCTTGTCGGGATCGTATGCGCAGAACTCTGCAAACTTGGTCTGGTCGGCGCTGAAATCGCTGCCATCCGGGCCGGTGGCGAACTGTGCGGGCACTGCGGTGTAGGCGGGAGAAGAGCCGTCCTTCAGCACGTCATTGGTGATGGAATCACGATCCAGTGCAAAGGTGATGGCACGGCGCAGGTTCAGGTTTGCCAGCTCCGGCACAGCGTCCATGTTGGGGCTGATGTACCACAGGTAGCCGGCGCCCACGCTGGTGAACTCGGGGTCGTCCTTGACCTGCTCGACCTGCTCGCCGTTCAGCAGGGTGATATCCAGATCGCCATTCTGATAGCTCATCAGAGCCTGCTGGCTGTCCTTGATGACCTGATAGTTCAGGCCGTCCAGAGCAATGCGGTCAGCATCGTAGTAGTCGGCGTTCTTCACCAGCTCAAAAGCGGTGGCGGCCGGCTCATAGCTGGTCAGCACGAATGCACCGTTGGACAGCACGGTGTCTGCGCTGGTGCCATAGGTATCGCCGCAGCTCTCAAAGAACTTCTGGTTCATGGGGTAGAAGGTGGGGAAGTACATCAGGCTCAGGAAGTAGCTGACCGGAACATTCAGCTCCACCTTCAGGGTCTTGTCATCCACAGCGGTGATGCCCAGATCGGTGACGGGCTTGTCGCCTGCAATGATCTCGGCGGCGTTGACCACCTGACCGATATCGCTCAGCATGTAGGCATACTCGGATGCGTTTGCGGGGTCAACAGCACGCTGCCAGCCAAACACGAAGTCTGCTGCGGTAACGGCATCGCCGTTGGACCACTTTGCATCCTTCAGGTGGAAGGTGTAGGTCTTGCCGTCCTCGCTCAGCTCATAGCTCTCTGCCAGAGCCTCCACGGCTGCGCCGTTCGCATCCATCTGCATCAGGCCGTCGGTGTAGTTGGCGATAACCTCAAAGGAGGTGCCGTCGGTAGCCAGCTGGGGGTCCAGAGACTGGACTTCGGTCTCCAGCATGACGTTCAGCACACCGCCCTCAGCAGAGGCGGCTGCACCAGAAGCAGCGGTGGAGCCGGAAGCAGCGGTGCTGGAAGAGCCGCCGCAGGCAGTCAGAGCCAGTGCAGCAGCCGATACGCCTGCAGCAGCCAGGAAGCTGCGGCGAGAAATACGACGATCGAATTTCATATTTTTTCCCTCTCTCTTACCTCAATGCTTTATTGAGGTAAAGCATTGAATGGTGAAAAATGCACAAAGGCTTTTTGCTCCTTCTCTGGAGCGCTGCACACCTTTGTGCGATATCCGCATTATACGCTGTTCCGCCTGAAAAGGAAAGGCTTCCGGCTGTTTTTCTGTGCTTTGACCAATGGTCAGCAAAAATTTTGTTTTTGTTTTTGTGCAGTTTTGAAGATATACTGTAGTTGCTCGAAATACAGTTTCGTGAAAACATGAGTTTTTTGTGTTTTTCGGGGAAACAGATGAAGAGATTTCACCTGCGTATTTTTATTTTTTGTGCATAAGTCGTACTTTCAACCTGTTTTTGTGCACATACCAGACAGAAAAAAATCCCTGCTGAAAACGCACCGTTCTCAGCAGGGGAACACCGTTTTTTCGGTTTTTAGGCAAACATAGCCACTACGTAAGTCTCGCCGCCGTATTCAATGAACACCGCGCCCATCCGTGTGCAGCCTGCCGCATAGCTGCGCAGTACGCTGCCCGCCTCGCTCAGCGGCGGAGCATATAAGTAGCCGGTAAAGCCCCATTCGTTGTTCATTGCAAGGCCGATCACCACGCCTCTGGGCAGGAACAGAAAGCTGGTGGAATGATCGATAAAATCGTACACATTCGTATCCAGCATGGCACCGGAGCCGGTGGTCATGGGCACCTTGCGTGTCAGCAGGCCGGACTGGGTGGTCAGCTGGGTGGAGTCCTCCACCAGCCAGTCTGCCAGACGGCTGGCTGCATCTTCCAGATCGGTATTATAGGTCAGGCTGGGGTCTACCTCTTTCATCAGGGCCTTGGCCTGTTCTGTATCCTTCTGCACCGTGCCGCCCATCAGTGCACTGCATCCGGCCAGCACCGCCAGTGCCAGTGCACCCGCCAGCAGGCAAGCCAGCCATTTTCTTGCATGTTTCATATAGTGGTTCTCCCCTTTCGGTCTGTTTTTCTCCATGATACCTTTTTTGCCGCCGGATTACAAGCAGAAAAAAGCTGCTGTGCATCTGCACGGCAGCTTTTTGGGCAAAACTTTATTTTGCGTACTCCACAGCGCGGCTCTCGCGGATCACATTGACCTTGATCTGGCCGGGGTAATCCAGCGTGTCCTCGATCTTCTTGGCAATGGAGCGTGCCAGCAGGATCACCTGATCGTCGCTGATGACATCGGGCTTGACCATGATGCGCACTTCGCGGCCTGCCTGCACGGCAAAGGCCTGCTCCACGCCCTCAAAGCTGGAAGAGATCTCCTCCAGATTTTCCAGACGCTTGACGTAGCTTTCCACATTCTCGCGGCGGGCACCCGGGCGTGCAGCGCTGATGGCATCGGCAGCCTGAATGATGAAGGCCAGCGGGGTCTTGGGCTCCACGTCGCCGTGGTGGGCCTCAATGGCATGGATGATCTGGGTATTTTCCTTGTACTTGCGGCAGATGTCCACACCGATCTGCACATGGCTGCCCTCGATCTCGTGGTCCAGTGCCTTGCCGATATCATGCAGCAGACCGGCACGGCGTGCCATGGTCACATTCACACCCATTTCGCCTGCCAGCAGACCGGCCACCCATGCCACCTCCATGCTGTGGGTCAGGGCGTTCTGGCCAAAGCTGGTGCGGTACTTCAACCGGCCGATCAGCTTGATCAGGTCGGGGTGCAGGCCATGGATGCCCAGCTCCATCACGGCACGCTCGCCCTCGCGCTTCATCTGCAGCTCCAGCTCGTGGCGGCACTTTTCCACCGTCTCCTCGATGCGGGCGGGGTGGATGCGGCCATCGCCGATCAGGCGTTCCAGCGTCATGCGGGCCACCTCGCGGCGGGTCTGGTCGAAGGAGGACAGGGTGATGGCCTCCGGGGTATCGTCGATAATCAGGTCCACGCCGGTCGCAGTCTCCAGAGCGCGGATGTTGCGGCCCTCGCGGCCGATGATGCGGCCCTTCATTTCATCACTGGGCAGCGGCACCACGCTGACGGTGGTCTCGCTGCAGTGGTCGGCAGCGCAGCGGCTGACGGCCTGACCGATCAGGTTGCGTGCGATGTTGTCGCAGTTTTCCTTCAGGTCGGTCTCGTAGGCGGCAACGCGCACGGCCTTTTCGTGGGTCAGCTCCTCGTCCACCTTGTGCAGCAGCACCTCGCGGGCGTCCTCCTGACTCAGACCGGCCAGCGTTTCCAGACGCTCCATCTCCTTGGCGCGCAGGGCCTCGATCTCGGCCAGACGCTCCTCGGCCTCAGCGGCGCGCTTTTTCAGCTCCTCTTCCTTCTTTTCCAGTACCTCGGTCTTGCGGTCGAGGGCGGTTTCCTTCTGGTCGATGCGGTTCTCCTGACGGCTGATCTCCGCACGGCGCTGCTTGATCTCCTTATCGGCTTCTGCCTTCTGGGCATCCACCTCGGCCTTCAGCTTGAAGGCCTCGTCCTTTGCTTCCAGAACCGCTTCCTTGCGTTTCTGTTCTGCGGTCTTGATCGCTTCGTTCACCAGACGGGTGGCCTCGGCTTCCGCGCTGCCGATCTGGGCTTCGGCGGTCTTTTTACGGTTGTTGTAACCAATAAAATAGCCTGCACCGATGCCCGCAGCAAGCGCGACGATCAAGATCACGATCCAGATGATCGTGGACATCGCATTTCACTCTCCTTTGTTAAAATTCAAAATTCTGAATCATAAGCAGGAGACGCTGTAGGGCAGGTGTAGGCTGCAAACATTTTTTATAAGTGAGCTTTCAATGCAAAAAGTGGCAACAAGACCACACGCACGGCAAATGCCGCACGGACAGGCTGCAAGCTTTTCTAT
Organism: Faecalibacterium sp. BIOML-A4; assembly: GCF_009679665.1. Lineage (NCBI taxonomy): Bacteria > Bacillati > Bacillota > Clostridia > Eubacteriales > Oscillospiraceae > Faecalibacterium > Faecalibacterium sp. BIOML-A4. The sequence continues at coordinate 24,809 of NZ_WKZG01000018.1, forward strand.
CTACAGTTCTATCTTATATAAAAACAGGCAGGCTCTGCCTGTAAGGGACACGGGTCACGGGAACGACCTGCACACAGCGTCTTTTATTCCATACTACTAATTATAGTACGAAACAATTGCCCGCTTGTCAAGAGGAAAACCCTGCCCCGCAGAACATTTTGTGCAGAAAACAGGGACAGTATCCGCACCGGATGCCGTCCCCGTTCCCGTTTATTCCAGATACATCCTGCGCAGCCGCATCAGGCGCGCAGGGGTCAGGCCGTATTCGGCTTCCAGATAGTTCTCGGCGCTGCCGTATTTTGCGCGGATGGTGCGCAGCACAAAGGGTGCGGCTGCCGGGTCCACGCCCGCCTTGCGGTAATAGCGCATCCGGCAGGCCGGGTTTGCCGCGATCTCTTCGGCGTGCTCCGCCAGCACTGCGTCGATCTCAGCCTTGCGGCAGAGGTTCGTGCGCTCATAGTCCGCACAGATCGTCTCATCCGAAGCGCCCAGTGCCAGCAGAATGAGCATGGCCGCCACGCCGGTGCGGTCCTTGCCGGCCGAGCAGTGGAACAGGATGGGGGTCTCGCCTGCTTCCAACGCACGGAACAGCTCCTTGAACGCCTTGTTGCCAAACAGCATCCGCTCGTACATAGCCTGCACGAAGGTGCTGCCGTCGGCGCTTTCTTCATAGCCCTTCATCAGGGCGGCGATATCATCCGGCGCAAAGGAGATCTCGTGGCCGTCCTCGGCGCACAGGCCGCAGATCTGCACCAGACGTGCACCGTCCGGTACGTAGTCCGGTTCTTTCTGCACTTCCCCGCTGCTGCGCAGATCAAGGATCAGGCGCAGGCCCAGCGCGTCCAGCTTCGCGCGGTCGGCCTCACCGGTGAGCTTGCAGGTAGGGATGCCGCGCCAGATCTGGCCCCACTTGATATGCTTGCCCTCGTCGGCTTCGTAACCGCCCAGCTCCCGGAAGTTGGTGCCGCCGGCAAAATCCAGCTGGGTGCCGGGCACCGGGTGGGCCGGTGCAGCCTTTGCCGCAGCGCTGGACAGCACCGGGAAATTGTAGAACGGCTTTGCGGGCCGTCCGCGGCGGGGCGGCAGGCTGGCCGAACCGCCCAGCACCTCCATCAGGTAGCTGCGCAGCAGGTCGATGTAGGCAGAGGAATGATCCCGCCGCTGCACCAGTGAGACGCACAGCGGGGGCAGATCTTCCAGCAGCACATCCCGCACACGGTCCAGTTCCCGTCTGGCTCCCGGTTCATAGCGGGTCAGACAGGTGCAAAGCTGCTCCTGCACAAGATAATAGGCCTGATAAAAGCTGGGGCCGATCTCCGCATTCGGCGCAAAGCCCAACCGGGCGCAGGCCGACCACAGCGGGCTGAACAGATCCTGCCGCAAGCTGGGCAGCAGCACCCGCTGACCGCGCAGCTCTGCCAGCGGGATGCTCTCCTTATCCCAGAACGCGTGCCCCCGAGGCACCAGCAGGCAGGCAGGGTCTGCCCGCAGGGTGGTACGGGCCAGTACCGGCGCAGCACAGCCCAGATCGATGACCAGACCCGCGTCCAGCTCCCCCTGCTCCACATCGTCCGCCACCGCATCGTTGTCCATCATGCGGAAGCGCATCTCCACATGGGGATACTGCTGGCGGAACTTGTCCAGCTGGGTCTCCAATCCGGGCAGGTAGTCCGGCACCAGCGACACGCTGATGCCGATGCGCACCGGCTGCGCCGACTGGATCTCGGCCCGCAGGGATGCCTGCATCTGCTGGAACTGCTCCACTACCGGCGCGGCATGGCGCTGCAGGCTCATGCCGCGGTCGGTAAGGGTGAGCTTGTGGTGGGCGCTGAGGAACAGCGGCCCGCACAGCTCGGCTTCCAGCGCAGAGATGCTCTGCCGCAGTGCCTGCCGTGACAAAAACAGCCGCTGTGCCGCGCGGCTGTAATTCATTTCATCGCACAATACCAGAAAGTAGTGCAGCTGGCGGATATCCATGGTTTCCTCCCTGAGAAAAGTGTCATATATAAAAGAATACCGCCTTTTTGCGCGATTGTAAAGCCGTTGGCAGCAAAAAACTGCCGCACAGCATTGCACCGTGCGGCAGTCAGAGCGTGGAACGATCAGATCAGGCTCAGAGCTTCCTCGTCGCCCACCAGCGTGAAGTCCGGATGCATCTGCAGGATGCTTGCGGGCACCTCCGGAGTGACGGGGCCGAAGAATGCCTTCTTGATGATCTCGGCCTTGCCTGCGCCGTTTGCCACCATGAGCACCTTGCGTGCCTGCATGATGGTCTTGATGCCCATGGTATAAGCCTGCTTGGGCACCAGATCCACATTGCCGTCAAAGAAGCGCTTGTTGGCCTCAATGGTCTCGGCGGTCAGGTTCACACAGTGGGTCTCCAGCTCAAAGGCTTCGCCCGGCTCGTTGAAGCCGATGTGGCCGTCGTGGCCGATGCCCAGCAGCTGCAGGTCGATGCCGCCCACAGCGTGGATGATCTGGTTGTACTTTGCGCAGGCATCCTCTGCATCGGGGTTGGTGCCGTCCGGCAGGTTGATCTTTGCAGGGTCGATGTTCACCTTGTCGAACAGGTTGCGGTGCATGAAGCTCCAGTAGCTTTCCGGGTGCTCCTTGGGCAGGCCGCGGTACTCGTCCAGATTGACGGTGGTCACCTCAGAAAAATCGATGTCGCCCTTGTTGTACCAGTCCACCAGCTGTGCATACGCGCCCACGGGGGTGCCGCCGGTCGCCAGACCCAGCACGCAGTTGGGCTTCATAATGACCTGTGCCGAAATGATATTGGCTGCCTTGCGGGACATATCCGCATAATCTTTTGCACGAATGATCTTCATTACAAACGACCTCACTTATCATCTTTTTTGCCGCTCTGCACGGACTGCGCAGAGCACTTCTGTGTTTAGTTTATCACATTTCGCAGACAAGCGCCAGTCATCCCGGCCATCTTTTCGGTGTGTTTGCACAAAAAGATGCAAAGCCCCGCCGTTTGGGCCGGCATTTCCGGTCACGAACGCGCAAAAACGCCGCCGGGCGTTTCCACACCGGCGGCGCTGCATGTTGAAAGATCAGTTCCCGCTGCACAGGCCGCAGGCGGCACAGGCGGCGGGGGTGGCGGCACAGCCGCCAAGGGCGGTCTCGCGGAGCTCGGCGGGCAGGCGCTTGCCCACGGCGTACATGGCCTCCAGCATCTGGTCGAAGGGGATCAGCTGGCGGATGCCGCTCAGGGACAGTTCTGCTGCAATGAGGGCGTTGGCCACACCGGCGGCGTTACGGTTCTGGCAGGGGTACTCCACCAGCCCGCCTACGGGGTCGCACACAAGGCCCAGCATGTTCATCAGCACGGTGGAAGCTGCATCCAGACACTGCTGCGGGTTGCCGCCCATCAGCTCCACGGCGGCAGAAGCAGCCATGGCAGACGCAATGCCCACCTCGGCCTGACAGCCGCCCACGGCACCGGCCACGGTGGCGTTGCGCATGGCAAGATAGCCCACGGCACCGGCGTTGAACAGGGCATCCACGATGCGCTGGTCGGAGATGCGGTAGCACTCCTGCAGGGCCAGCATCATGCCCGGCACCACGCCTGCAGAGCCTGCGGTGGGTGCAGCCACGATCAGGCCCATGGAAGCGTTCACTTCCAGCACGGCCATGGCGTAGGTCATGGCCTTCTGCAGCACATCGCCGCAGATGTTTTTCTTCTTATTATAATGTGTTTCCAGCTTTTTGGCCTCGCCGCCAATGAGCCCGCCCATGGATTTGATGGGCTTTTTCAGCGGCTGGGTGGCAGAAGCGCGCATGATCTCCCATGCCTTTGCCATGCGGTGATCCACAGCATCCCGGGGCACTTCGCCCAGAATGCATTCCCGCTGGCGCATCACTTCCGAAATGGGCAGTTGGTTTTCCTCGCACAGGTCCAGCAGCTCCTTGGCGGACTTGAAATCCATGTTCATCACTCGTCCCTCCTTACGGCTGCACGACCATTACATCGTTGATGTTCGGGTTTGCCAGCAGCAGCTGATCCACACCCTCGGGCAGGCGCTCATCCGACTCTACGATGGTGTAAGCCGTGTGCCCCTTTCCCTCGCGGAACAGACGCATGAACGCGATATTCACGCCGCGGTCGCTGAGGATCTTTGAGATATGCGCCACCACGCCGGGCTTGTCCTTCTGCACCACGATGAGGGCATTGTACTCGCCGGTAAAGTCCACCTCCACGCCGTTGATCCGCACGATGCGCACCTTGCCGCCGCCCAGCGATTCACCGCGCACGGTCATGACCTGACCGGCCGCATTCTCCATGCGGATATCCACCGTGTTGGGGTGGATGTCGGTCTCCACCTCATTGGGGGTGAAGCTGTAGCCAAGGCCGCGGTCGGTGGCAATGGCAAAGGAATCCCGGATGCGGGTATCATCGGCCGAAAAGCCCATGATGCCGCCCAACAGGGCGCGGTCGGTACCGTGGCCGTGGTAGGTCTTGGCAAAGGAGCCGTAGAGGGTAAAGTCCGCCCGCTTCAGCGGCGGGGCGATCATCTTCTGTGCCAGAAAGGCGATGATCTCCGCGCCTGCGGTGTGGGAGCTGGAAGGGCCGATCATGTTCGGGCCCAGAACATCAAAAACACTGATAAATGCCATGGGGTGTCACTCCTGTCAGGTCAAGAACCGCGCCGCGCATCAGACGCTTGCGCTGCTCTTGTTGATGAACTTCTGGTAGATGGTCTCCACGATCACGCCGATGGCGTTGTCGCCGGAGACGTTGCAGGCAGTGCCGAAGGAATCCTGAGTGATGTACAGAGCCACCATGATGGCGCAGATGGGGCCATTGGGGTCACCGGCCTCAGCGCCAAAGATCATGTACAGGAAGGGCAGAGCGGTCATGATGGAGCCGCCGGGAGCACCGGGAGAAGCCACCATGGCAACGCCCAGCGTCATGATGAAGGGCACCACGGTAGCAAGGCTGATGGGCAGCTGGTTCATCAGGCAGACGGCAGTTGCGCAGGCGGTAATGGTGATCATGGAGCCTGCCATGTGGATGTTTGCGCACAGAGGCACCACGAAGTTGCGGATCTGCTCGCTCACGCCATCAGCCGCAGCGCACTGCAGGTTGACCGGGATGGTGGCTGCAGAGGACTGAGTGCCCAGAGCGGTGGTGTAGCCGGGGATCTGGTTGCGGATCATCTTGAAGGGGCTCTTGTGGCTCACAGCGCCTGCAACGCAGAACTGCAGGAAGATGCAGACCAGATGCATGATGATGACCACCAGGAACACCTTCCACAGGATGCCCAGAATGGCGTAGGTCTTGCCGGACTTGGTCATGTCGATGAAGGTACCGCAGACGTACAGGGGCAGCAGCGGGATGATGACGCTGTGCAGCACCTGATCGATGATGCCGGAGAAGTCCTTCATGCCATTATAAAGTGTATCACCGATGGTCTTGCCGCGCAAGGTGGACAGGCACAGGCCCAGCACGAAGGCCAGCACCACGGCAGACAGGGTGTCCAGCAGCGGAGGGATGGAGATGGAGATGTAGCTGACCAGAGAGTTGTCAGCCGTGGCGGCGATCTGTTCCAGAGCGCCTTCGCTCATGAAGCTGGGGAACAGGCTTGCGGACACCAGATAGGATGCCGAGCCTGCGATCAGGGTGGAGCCGTAGGCCAGAGCCACCGTGATGAGCAGCAGCTTGCCTGCGCCGCTCTTCAGGTCGGCAATGCCCATGGTGACGTAGGCCACGATCATCAGCGGGATGATGAACTTCAGGAACGAGCTGAAGATGCTGGATGCCGTGACGACGACCCGGCAGAACCACACCGGGAAGAACTGGCCGATGATGATGCCCAGCACGATGGCGATGAGCAGCTTCGGCAGCAGTCCGAGCTTGAATTTTTTCTTTTCCATAAGAATAAAATCCTCCTTTTCCTATTCTGACCTTTGTGCGGCACCTGACAGCGCTCTCTCCGCCGCAGCCCGCACGGCCAGCCTTTCACGAAACGTCAAATTTTCACTTGACGTGTTGACACATTTAGTTTAACATAGACATATGCATGATTCAAATTCATAAAAATAAAGTTATGGTTTAAAAATCTTAATAGCAAGGGAGCTTTGCCATGGAAGTGCGCCAGTTGAACACCCTGATCCGTGCCGCCCAGTTCCAGAGCTTTTCCAAGGCAGCGGAAAGTCTGGGCTATTCCCAGTCTGCCGTTACCGTGCAGATCAAAGCGCTGGAAGAAGAGCTGGGTGTGCGCCTGTTCGACCGCATGGGCAAGCGGGTGATCCTGACCGCACAGGGTCAGTGCTTTCTGGAATACGCCAACAGCATTCTGGATACCATCCACAACGCCCGCCGCGCCCTGAGCGAGGATGCCGAGCTGGAGGGCTGCCTGCACATCGGCACGCTGGAATCCCTCTGCTTTTTCCGCCTGCCCGGCCTGATGCATCAGTTCCGGGTGGAACACCCCAAAGTCAGCCTTCGGGTCACTACCGGCTCCCCGGAAGAGCTGATCGAAAAGATGGAGCGCGGCGAGGTGGACCTCATCTGCATTCTGGACGAGCCCCGCTACTCCAACAGCTGGCACAAATGCAACGAGATCCCGGAGGAGGTGGTGTTCGTGGCTTCCCCGGACATCGATCTGGGCCACCCCGGCCCGTACCGGGTGGCAGAGCTTCTGGACAAGCCCTTCTTCCTCACCGAACGCAACGCCAACTACCGCCGCACCTTTGACCGGTTTCTGGCTTCCCGCCAGATCGAGCTGACCCCCAGCCTTGAGATCAGCGATACCTCCTTTATCATCAAGATGCTGGAGCGCTCCTCCGGCATTTCCCTGCTGCCGCGCTTCGCTGTGGCCGAGCCTGCGTCCAGAGGAGATCTGCGCATTCTGGAGGTGTCAGACTTCCGGCTGACCATGTACCGCCAGATGTTCTACCACAAGGATAAATGCTGCACCCGGGAAATGGACGCCTTCATCCAGCTGGCCTCCGGGCCGGACCTTCCGCTTTTGTAAGGTGCAGCAGAAAGCAGCAGACCCCCGGGCGGTGAACCGCCCGGGGGTCTGCTGTGCTGAGGAGATTTCAGGAATTTGCAAAGCATTGCGCAGACTGTGTGCAGGCACAGCCCCGCAGAGGAGGATGATTAAGCAAAGAAGGAGATGATGAGTGCTACCAGGAAGCCCACACCGCCAACCAGAGTTTCCATGATGGTCCAGGTCTTGAGGGTGGTCTTTTCGTCCATGCCCACAAGGCTCTTCACCAGCCAGAAGCCGGAGTCGTTAAAGTGGGAGCACACGGTGGAGCCGCCGGCGATGGCAGCGGTGACGCAGGCCAGATACAGCGGGCTCAGTTCGCTGATGCCGGGCATGGCGGAGATGATGCCTGCTGCCATGGTCATAGCCACGGTAGAGGAACCAACGGAGATGCGCACCAGAGCAGCCACGATGAAGGCCACCAGAACCAGCGGCAGGCTGGCGTTTGCCACGGCGTTGCCGATGACATCGCCCAGACCGGAGTTCTGCAGCATATAGCGCAGCACGCCGCCGCAGGCAGTGACCAGCAGGATCATACCGGTGGGCTCCAGAGACTTGGTCATGATCTTTTCCAGCTGGGCATTGTTATAGCCGTGACGGGTGCCCAGCAGATACATAGCAGCGATGGTAGCCAGCAGCAGCGCCATGAAGGGCTCGCCGAGGAAGGCCAGAACGGGCTGGATGCCAGCCAGAGCGGGCACCACTTTTGCCACAGAGTTTGCAATGATGAGGACCAGCGGGATCAGGATGATGCCCACGATGGTGCCAAACTTGGGCAGCTTGCTCTCGTCGATGTCTGCCTGCTGTGCAACGTGCTCGGGCACCTCGATCATATACTTCTTGCCGCAGATGGAGCCCCAGATGGGACCGGCGGCGATCATGGCGAAGATGCCGCAGAAGATGCCGATGAGGATGACCCAGCCCAGATCAACGCCCAGCATGCTGGCCACCAGAACGGGGCCCGGCGTGGGAGGGATGAAGGCGTGGCCGACAGCCAGACCGGCCAGCAGAGGGATGACATAGTACAGGACCGAGCGCTTGGTGCGCTTTGCCAGAGAGAAGGCCAGCGGGATCAGGATGATCAGACCGGCATCAAAGAACACCGGCATGGCCACCACCAGACCTGTGATACCCAGCGCCCATGCGGCTTTTTCGTCGCCGAACTTGCGCACCATGGTCACGGCCAGCGTCTGTGCGCCGCCGGATTCTTCCAGAATGGCACCGAACATGGAGCCAAGGCCTACCAGAAGAGCGATGCCCTTTAAGGTGTTGCCGATACCTTCGTTGACCGAGCCGATGATGTCAGACAGGGGCATACCGGCCATCAGGCCGATGCCCACCGCACCGATCAGGATGGAGATCATGGCGTGGACTTTGAACTTGATGATAAGGATGAGCAAAAGGATCAGGCCCGCCACCGCGGCGAACACGAGCCGCGCGGCGTCCGGGGTTGCAACAGCTGTCATAAACGTTTCCTCCATTTTTTGATGTTTTGTGTGCTTTGGGTCTTACTTCAGCGCCGTCCCCGCAGACGGACACCGGATTCCGATGGTTTTTATAGACGAAGCAATATCCGCTTTTTTGTTTTTGGCGTAACTTTATCCAGACCGTCCAGTAAAACAACGCTGAACAGTTGATTTTTGTTTTTGGTTTTTATCGCAAACGAAGCGTTTTTACTCCATATATGCACCCTTCATGGGGCTGACGGCGTGCTGAGAGTAGAGCTTCAGCAGGCCCTTGGTGTACTTGGGAGCCTTGGGCTTCCAGTTGGCACGGCGCTGGGCAAGGATAGCCTCCATCTCTTCGGGGGTCTTTTCCTCACCGTTCACGCCCACGATGGCAAGCTGGCGGTTCGGCACATCGATGCGGATGAGATCGCCCTCTTCCACCAGAGCGATGGGGCCGCCCACAGCGGCCTCCGGGCTGACATGGCCGATGACCGGGCCGCGGCTTGCGCCGGAGAAGCGGCCGTCGGTGATGAGCGCTACGCTGGAAGCCAGTTTCGGGTCGGCGCAGATGGCCTCGCCGGTGTAGAACATCTCGGGCATGCCGCTGCCGCGGGGGCCTTCGTAACGGATGAAGATGGCGTCGCCGGGCTGGACCTGCTTGTTCAGAACAGCGCTGATGCACTCTTCCTCGCTGTCAAAGGGCTTTGCGCGCAGGGTGGCGTGGAACATGTTCTTGGGGCAGGCGGTGTGCTTGATGACACTGCCCTCCGGGGCCAGATTGCCCTTCAGGATAGCGATGCTGCCGTCGGTGCCCTTGGCGTTGTCAAAGCTGTGGATGATATCCTCGCGGGTGACTTTGATGCCCAGACCCTTGGTCTTTTCCTGCAGGATCTCGTCGCAGTGCTCGTAGAAGCCGTTCTTTTTCAGGTCTTCCAGGTTTTCGCCCAGCGTCTTGCCGGTGACAGTCATCACGTCCAGATGCAGCATGGACTTGATCTCTTCCATCACGCGGGGCACGCCGCCTGCATAGTAGAAGTACTGTGCGGGCCAGTCGCCGGAAGGACGGATGTTCAGCAGATAGTGTGCGCCGCGGTGCATCCGGTCAAAGGTGTCGGCATCGATCTCAAAGCCGAACTCGTGTGCAATGGCGGGCAGATGCATGGTGGCATTGGTGGAGCCGGAGATGGCGGCGTGCACCATGATGGCGTTTTCAAAGCTCTTCATGGTGACGATGTCCTTGGCCTTGATGCCCTCGGCCACCAGCTTCATCACCTGAACGCCGGCATCATAGGCAGCCTGCTTCAGCTCCGGGGCGGTGGCCGGCATCAGGGCGGTGCCGGGCAGCATCAAGCCCAGAGCCTCGGCCATGATCTGCATGGTAGAAGCGGTGCCCATAAAGGAGCAGGCACCGCAGCTGGGGCAGGCGTTGTGCTTGTAGTAGTCCAGCTGTTCGTTGGGGATGACGCCGGTCTTTTCCCATGCGTCGAACTTGCCGATCTGTTCCAGCGTCAGCAGGTCGTTGATGGCGCAGGCGGGGTCGTTGACCACGTACTTCTTGGGCAGGGTGTGGGCTTCCATCACGCCGCCGGTGACCACGATGGCGCTCATATCCTTCAGGCGGCCAATGCTCATCAGCATAGCCGGCATGGACTTGTCGCAGCTGGCGATGAACACACCGCCGTCGTACACGGTGGCGTTGGCCTGAGCCTCCACCAGATTCACGATGGCGTCACGGTGGGGCAGCGAGTAGTTGATGCCGTCGTGGCCCTGTGCGATACCGTCGCACATATCGGTTGCAAAATAGCGTGCAGCCTTGCCGCCGTGGGTGTTGACTGCCTGTACAGCCTCCTTCACGAACTGATCCAGATGGGCGCTGCCGGGGTGGCTGTCGCCAAAGGTGCTCTCCACCATGATCTGGGGCTTTGCAAGGTCGTCCACCTTCCAGCCCATGCCGATCTTCAGCGGATCGTTTTCCGGTGCCAGTTTACGCACTGCCTGAGAACGCAGTTCCATGATCGTACCTCCAAAATACTCTTTTTTCTGCTTTGCAAATCGTCCTTTTGACTGTCGGACATCTTACATGTTCATTTTAATCGAATCCCGCCTTGTTTGCAAGTTGTCGCAGTCAGAACCCACTTTATAACAATAACCAGCCCAATTTTTCGTGCACATTGCTCTGAAATCTTGGATACATCATATAATCTAACCAGTTTTTCGACTTTTCTGTATCATTCGTCTTAAAAAGTCATCAGATAACTTCAAACGTAAAAAGTCCCCGCACAGACCTTGCACTGTGCGGGGACGTAAAATGCAGCGGCATCAGGTTTCCCATTCGCCGTCGTAAAGCTTTCGGATGCAGTTGCGGTTGAAGTTCAGGTGCATCACCATGGCAGACCGGGCACCAATGGAGTCATGCCGGGCAATGGCTTCAGTGATCATGCGGTGGGTCAGGATGGTCTCCTCCGTCAGCTTTTTGTGGGTAACATTCACGAACATCATGACCGCCGTATCGATAATGGGGATCAGCTGCTCCACCACCATGTTCTTGCTGCTCTCTGCGATGCAGGTATGGAATGCGATGTCGTCCTCAATGTACAGATCACCGCTGTGGATCTTGCTCTCCACCCGGTCGCACAGGCGCTGGATGCGCTCAATGTCCTCGTCGGAAGCGTTCAGCGCTGCCATCTCGGCCATGCCCGGTTCCAGCAGCAGGCGCACATTGACAAGATCCAGTGCCAGCGCGTTCTTCTCCTGCACGCTGCGCAGGTTCAGCGGGTCCGAAAGGCCCTTGGCAGTCGTGACCACATAGGTGCCGGAGCCCCGCCGCACCTCCACGATGCCCTTGCTGGAAAGCAGCTTCACGGCTTCGCGCACCGTGCTGCGGCCCACACCGAATTTTTCGCCCAGCTCAAATTCATTGGGCAGCTTGGTGCCCGGTTCCAGCGGCGTGTCCAGAATATAGTGGTAAATTTCGTCCTCCACCTGTTCGGCAAGGAGTTTGTTTTTCAGATGGGAAAATTCGCTCATGGGTGTTCCCTCCCCTGTTTTTTAATTTATTATAAGGCAGGGCAGCAGACAAAAGCAAGGGCTGTCCTCATTCACAGACAGCCCTTGCTTTTGGGTATTTTATTCGTTTGCGGCCTTCTCCAGCTCCGCTTCCTCTGCGGCAGCTTCGGCCTCCTCCTGCTTCTGGTACTCCAGGAAAGCCGACCACATGGGTTCGATGTCCTTGCCCTTCACCCGGCGGTCGAAGTAGTTGCGGGTGATGTCCACCACAGTGCCGGACAGCACCAGCACGCCGATCAGGTTCGGGATCATCATCAGACCGTTGAAAGTGTCGGAAAGATCCCACGCAAGGCCCAGCTTCATGGTGGCACCCACCACGGTCATGCACACAAAGACCACCTTGTAGATGCGGCTGCCGGTGGTGCCGAAGAGATACTCCACGGCCTTGGTGCCGTAGTGGCTCCAGCCCAGCGTAGTGGAGTAGGCAAACAGCAGAATGGAAACAGCAATGAACTTGGGGCCAAAGCTGCCAAATGCGGCGGTGAAGGCCTGACCCACCAATGCGTTGTCCTGCACACCGGCCAGTACAGCGCCGCTCTGCAGGTCCACCACGCCGGTGGTCAGGATGACCAGAGCAGTGAGCGTGCAGACCACGATGGTATCGGCAAACACCTCAAACACGCCCCACATGCCCTGATGCACCGGCTCCTTGACGTTGGAAGCGGAGTTGACCATGACGGCAGAGCCGAGACCGGCTTCGTTGGAGAAGGCACCGCGCTTGAAGCCCCAGGTGATGGTTTGGCTGATGCCGTAGCCCAGCGCACCGCCGCCTGCCGCGTTCAGGTTGAACGCACCCTTGAAAATAGCCGCAAATGCCGCTGGGATGTTGCCCGCGTGCAGCACTACGATGATGAGCGCGCCTGCAATGTAGAACAGGGCCATGAGCGGCACCAGCTTTTCGGTAACAGCGGCAACGCGCTTCAAACCGCCAATGACGATAAGGGCCGTGACCACCATCAGGCACAGGCCGGTGACGAGGGTCGGTACGCCAAAAGCAGCGTTCATGTTGCCCGCGATGGAATTGATCTGGCTCATGTTGCCAATGCCGAAGGAAGCCAGAATGCAGAAACAGGCAAACAGCACTGCCAGCACCTTGCCCAGCTGTTTGCAGCCCTTCTTTGCGCCAAGACCATCGGTGAGGTAGTACATGGCACCGCCCGACCACTCGCCTTTTTCGTTTTTGCGGCGGTAGTACACGCCCAGCACATTCTCCGAAAAGCTGGTCATCATGCCAAGCAATGCCATGACCCACATCCAGAAGATGGCACCCGGCCCACCGGAAACGATAGCCGTTGCCACACCCACGATGTTGCCGGTGCCGATGGTTCCCGCCAGCGCCGTGCACATGCTCTGGAACTGGCTGATGGCCATATCCTCCTTGCTGGTGTGCGCGGTGATGTCCTTGTTGGTGAAGATCGCGCCGATAGTGTGCCGGAGCCAGTAGCCCATTTTGCGGAACTGGAAAAAGCCCGTGCGGGCGCTCATCCAGAAGCCGGTGCAGAACAGCAGTGCCAGACCAAACGGCCCCCACACCACGCCATTGATGGCATTGTTCACCTGCGTGATCATCTCGACCATTCTCTCTTTCCCCCTATACACAAAACAAAAGCGGACAGAACCCACCAAAGGCTCTGCCCGCAAAATTCGGAGCGCTCTCATTTTCCGCAGCCGGGGTGCGCCGCATTTCCGGCTGCGCCCCATTGCGCAAAGACGATGGCTCTGTCCTTTTGCCTGAGAGATACAGCCGCTTTCCCTGCGGCCTTACACCTTCGGCACCCACTTTACAAGCGGGCTTCTCCAGAGTGCACGGTCTTTCTCCGCCGTGCACGTCTTTTTCAGTTCTTCCGGCGCACAGTTGTGCGCGATAGAAAGACTATACCATATTCTGTCCTTGTGCGCAAGACATTTTGTATATCATACGCTGCTTTTTCATCTGTTATGCCGACAGATGAATTTTGTTTTGGTATTACTTTTGTCCTCCCTCATCATAGCGCTGCCATAAATTTATTTTACTTTTCTTTTGGCTCCGCGCCTTCAAACCCCCGGGCTTTGCCATCCGGGCTGGCATCGCCGTTTTCTTTCGCGGTCTCGTAAGAATCTGTGCCGTAATAGGCGCTGGCGGGGCCGATCTCCAGCCAGAAGTTCTCCCGTTCTTTCTCTGTGGTCGGTGCTGTCTCTTTTTTGTTTTTCATCTGCAAACGCCTCCTTTTCTGCATAAAGTCTTGCCTGCAGGCCAAAGCTTTATGCAAAGGAAAGGCGGTGTATCCCATGCGCAGTGGAGGTTGGAAGCCCTTTTGGGCAGCACTGTTTGCTTCGCTGCTGGTGCTGGTGCCGCTGGTGGGCGGCACGGTGCTGCTGTCCCGTCAGCAGCTGCGCACCCAGCTGCGGCAGGCTGCCCGCAGCGAGAGCGGTGTACCCATCCAGCTGCCCAAGACCACTGACCAGCTCACTGTGCTGCTGTGCGTCTCCGGCGAACAGCCCGGCTTTGTGCTGGCCTACCTGAACGCCAGCCAGAACTGCGTGCATCTGCTCAGCGTGCCTGCCGTGCTCACCGTGCCTTTTGCAGAAGAAGAAACATCCCTTGCCCGCTGCTATGCCGCCGCTGGCCCGGCCCGCTGCCGCGAAGCGCTGGCACAGGTGCTGGCCCTGCCGGAGGGCACAAGGTATCTGGCCTTTTCTCCCGATGTGCTGGAGCGCATTGCCAGCCGGTATGGGCCGGTGCGGGTAGGCTTTACCGGCGCACTGACCGAGGAAGAGCTTGCCCGCTATGGCCGCAGCCGGGCCGTGCAGGGCATTTCCGCCGGGGACGCGCACGAATTCTTGTGCCAGCTGCAGGCCGACGAAGCCTTTTCACCAGTACGCACCGCAGCGGCCCGCGCTGCCGTGTGGGATGCGTTTCTCCGGCAGGATCTGGACCTGCTGCCCGCCACCCTGCCGGATGCCCTGCGTGCCAGCAGTTCGGCCCTGCTCACCGACCTGACCGCGCTGGACTATGACGCTTTGGAACGCACACTGGAATTTCTTGCCAACAACAGCGCCGCTGTGGCGGCGCAGGCCCTGCCCGGCCAGTGGAATGCCGCCAGCGGCACTTACACGGTCACGGATGCTTCCCGCGCTGCCATGCAGACCTTTTTCAATGTTTCGCCCACCGAGGCGCAGGCCTCGTCCTTCAGCGAGCCATAACCCAGCACCAGCGTGCCCGCCGCTGAGGCTGCTTCTCCGGTCAGGTCGTAATCGCTCAGCAGGCTCAGCTGCACGCCTTCGGCTTCCGCCGCGCAGCGCAGCGCAGCATCCGGCGGCGGGTCTTTGAGCTTTGCCAGCAGGTTCAGTCCGGTGTGCAGGCCCGCAAGGGTCAGCTCGCCGGGAGCAAAGGCAGTGTTCAATGCTGCCGCCAGCGCGTCCCGCCGGGCCTTGTAGGCCACCCGCTCCCGGGCCAGATGCCGGGTGAAGTAGCCCTCGGTGATAAAGCGGGCCAGCGTCTGCTGCTCGAACCGGCTCACCGTGCCGGAGTACAGGCGGTATTTTTTCCGCCATGCAGGCAGAAGATGCTCCGGCAGCACCATATAGGCGATACGGATGCTGGGAGCCAGACTGCGGGAGCAGGTGGAGAGGTACACCACCGGGCCGTCTGCACCCGCCATGCCCTGCAGGCTGGGCAGAGGCCGGGTATCAAAACGGAACTCTGAATCGTAATCATCTTCTATAATATACCGCCCGCCCGGCCTGCGGGCTGCCCAGTGCAGAAGCTCGGCCCTGCGGCCTGCAGGCATGGTAACGCCTGTGGGGAACTGGTGGCTGGGCGTGACGTAGCACACCGCTGCATCCGACCGGTTCAGTGCTTCCACCGAAAGGCCGTCCTCGTCCACCGGTAGGCAGCAGCAGTGCACACCGTTGTTCTGCAGCACCTGCAAAGCACGGGGGTAGCCCGGCGTTTCCACCGCTGCAGGGCCGGGCAGCAGCGGTGCCAGCAGGCCCAGCAGATATTCCAATCCCGCGCCCACCACGATCTGATGCGGCCCGCACTGCACACCGCGGTATTCAGAGAGATATTCCGCCAGCGCCTGCCGCAGGGCCGGGTCGCCCTGCGCATCGCCGTGGGTGAGCAGCTGGGGCGAAGAATAGAGCAGCTCCTTTTGCAGCCGCGCCCATGTGCGGAACGGGAACAGCTCCGGGTCTACCCCGCGGGTGGAAAGGTCGTACCGCACCGGCAGCACAGGCGGTTCCGGTTTTGGCGGTGCGGGCTGTTCCGGCCCGTTGGCAGGCCGGGACGGCAGGGCCAGATATTCCTGTACATAAAAGCCGCTGCGCTCCCGCGATTCCAGATACCCTTCCGCCGCCAGCATCTGATAGGCGGCATCCACCGTATTCACCGAGACGGACAGCTCTGCCGCCAGCCGCCGCTTGCCGGGCATCCGGGTGCCCGCCGCAAGAGTGCCGCTTCGCATCTCTCCGGCAAGGCTGCGGTACAGCTGTTCGTACAGCGGCACGCCAGAAGAAGCATCCAGCGCCGTGGTCAGATGGACCATAAATTATCCCTCCTGTCTGGGTATTGCATCAAACTGACCCCATTAAAAAACTTTATTCTGGGTATTTTCATGGTGTCAGTTCTGCGTATAATAGGAGCATACCCGCTGGACACCCAAATGTCAAGTAGGATTGTAGGTAAGTGGTTGCAAAGCAATCAAAGCCCCAGTGGGGCTTTGGTGCCGCGGGAACGGAAATTTGGAGGGAGAGTAAAATCATGTCTACTACTGCAATGTGGCTGCTTCTGGCAGTCGTTGTCATCGTCATTCTGTTTGCAAGTGTGCTGTACAAGCGCACCTTCACCACCAAGGAGCTGGCCATGACCGGTGTCATGGCCGCTTTAAGCCTTGTGGCCTATCTGTTCTTCCGTGTGCCGTTCTACGGCGGCTCTTCGTTCCATCTGGGCAACACCTTCACCGCCCTGACCGCCCTGCTGCTGGACGGTGTGTCCGGCGGTCTGGCCGGTGCCATTGGTCTGGCGCTGGCCGATATTCTGGCCGGTGACCCGGGCTACGCCGTCACCACCTTTGTGCTCAAGTTCATCATCGGCATCACCTGCGGTGCCGTGGCGCACAAGGCATTCAAGCTGCGCGACCTCGACAAGCACAGCTCCGGCTATCTCGTCAAGGTGATCGTTTCTGCCGGTTCCGGCCTGCTGCTGAACGTGCTGACCGACCCGTTCCTGGGCTACTTCCGCAATGTGTACATTTTTGGTCAGGAATACACCGTGGCACAGGCGCTGACCAAAATTGCAGGCGGCGTCACCTTTGTAAACAGCGTGGCCTCCACCGTGTGTGCGGTCATCCTGTACCTCGCCCTGCGTCCGGCCCTGGAGCGTGCCGGTCTGCTGCCCAAGGGCGAAAAACACTAAGCGATCTCTCTATCCTGATACAGCACTGCTGCCCTCACCTGCCGGACTTCTCCTATCCTCCGGCGGTGGGGGCAGTGGTGTTTTTCGTGGACGACCTATCACACGGAACTCCTCCAGTCTCGCATTCGCTCGACAGCCCCCTCGGGGATGGGGCTTTTGACAGAAACTGAAGCAAAAAAGCGCTCGTCACACAATTCTGCATGACGAGCGTTTTTTGCTTTTTATCGCAATTTTCAAAAATAGTGCCTATTAAAACGGCATATTTGCAATATGCAGTCTGCGGATGTTGCTTGTGCATTAAAAACGCAAACTGCTATCATTACAGCTTTTCAAATACAAGGAACCGGAACGAGATATCGGTTTCCAGCTGGGACAGCGCAGCAAGGCGCTCCGCCCCGCCGCGCGGCGTTTTCCAGTAATAGGGTGTCATGGCGAACAGCGCTTTCAGCTGTTCGTGGGGCACTGTGACGCGGCCGGTCACTTCCCGTTCCCCAATGGCGGCAAAACCGTCATAGGCGATCTGCTGCACCGGGTTTTTATAGGGTTTTTCGTAGAGCACGGCCTTCATCTGGTACAGATGTTCGGCACCGGGCACCACATAGATCATCCGTCCGCCCGGGCGCAGCACCCGCAGGAATTCCTCCTGTGCAAAGGGCGAAAAACAGTTCAGCAGCAGGTCGGCCCAGCCGGCGCGCACCGGCTGGCTGAAGCTGGATGCCACCGCATACTGTGCCGTGGGCAGGGCCTTGGCCGCAAGACGCACCGCAGGCTTTGCGATATCAAAACCCGCCAGCTGCACCCGGCGGCCTTTTTCGGCAAGCGCCTGCGCGATGCAGCGGTCGTACCAGCCCTCGCCGCAGCCTGCATCCAGCAGATGCAGCGCCGCCTCCGGGCTGGCAGGCTGGCCGTACTCTGCGCACAGCTCACCCACCGCTTTGCCAAAGATGCCGTAGTATCCGGCATTCAGGAACGCGCGGCGGGCGGCCACCATCTCCTTGCTGTCGCCGGGAGCCTTGGTGCGCATGCTCTGCACCGGCAGCAGATGCCAGTAGCCCTCCTTGGCGCGGTCAAAGCAGTGGCCTTTTGTGCATTTCAGGGTGCTGTCGCCGGTCAGTTTCTCCCCGCACAGCGGGCACTGCCATGGGGCAAACGGTTCATTTTTGCTCATACTTCGTCGCTGTGGTCCTCAATGGGTGCAGTTGCACCGCCGTGGGCGTTCATATACTCCTCAAAGTTCGTGAACTTCTGCTGCGGCGGACGACGGCTGATGAGCATAAGGCCCGGGTCTTCGTCCCTTGCAGCAGCGGCACGGCCGCGGCGGTTGCTCTCCGCTCTGGGGGCACGGGCCGGTGCAGGCTGTGCATTGCGGGACGCATTCTGACGGCCGCGCTGGCCGTTGTTTGCACCGCGGCCCTGCTCTGCGCTCTGGCTCTGGGCGGCAGGCTGGCTGTTCTGGCGGGCCGGACGGTCGCTGCGGTCATTGCGACGGCTCTTCTGGCCTTGCGTGCTGCTATTCTGCTGAGCAGGCTGTGCAGCCGTACGGATGGCCGGGGCGGCGGGTGCAGCCGGAGTCTTTTTGGCCGGGCGCAGCGGAGTGGCCTCCGGGGCACTCACAAAATGCGGGTCAAACTTGGGCTGCGCATTGCTGCCGCGGGCAGGAGCGTTCTGCTCCCGGCGCGGGCGGCTGTTATTATTGGAACGGCGGTCATTGCTGCGTCCGCCGGTAGTACGCTTGGTATCATCCATGAGTGGTTCCTCTTTTTCGGTTTTTGCGGGCTTTGCCTGCACCTTGGGTGCGGGTGCAGCCTTTTTTTCAGGTTTTGCGTTTTTTGCTTCGGCCTTTGCGGGCTTCGGCTGCTTTGCGGCAGGCTTTTCTGCCGGTTCAGCGGCGGCTGCCTTGGGCTTTTTGCCGCGCACCGGCGGCTCCGGGCGCACCGGCGCGGGCACGCCGTCCCACGGGTGGCCGCTCACCACGGGAATTTTGCGGCGGTTCAACTTTTCGATGCCTGCCAGATACTCCTGCTCCTCAGGTGCACAGAAGCTGACCGCCGTACCGTCGGCACCGGCGCGGGCCGTGCGGCCGATGCGGTGCACGTAAGTCTCCGGTACCTCGGGCAGGTCGTAGTTGAACACATGGGACAGCTCGCTGATATCGATGCCGCGGGCGGCGATATCGGTGGCTACCAGCACCTTGGTCTTACCGGCCTTGAAGTTTTCCAGCGCGGTCACGCGGGCGGTCTGGCTCTTGTTGCCATGGATGGCCGCCGCCGGGATGCCCTGCTTGGTGAGGTCTTTTGCAATTTTATCCGCGCCGTGCTTGGTGCGGCTGAACACCAGCGCGTTCACCACCGGGGGCTGCAGGTTCTTGATGAGCCACGGCAGCAGGAATTTCTTGTTGCCCTTTTCCACATGGTACAGGCTCTGCTGGATGCGGTCCACGGTGCTGGACACCGGGTCCACCTTGACGAAGGCGGGCTTGCGCAGGATGCCTGCGGCCAGCTGTTCGATCTCGGCGGGCATGGTGGCGCTGAACATCAGGTTCTGACGCTCCCCGGGCAGCTTTGCGATCACCTTCTTCACATCGTGCACAAAGCCCATATCCAGCATCCGGTCGGCTTCGTCCAGCACAAAGATCTCAAGGTTCGAGAGATCGATAAATCCCTGACCGATCAGGTCGTTGAGCCGTCCCGGGCAGGCGATCAGGATGTCCACGCCTTTTTTCAGCGCTTCCACCTGCGGTGCCTGGCCCACGCCGCCAAAAATGACGGTGCTGCGCAGCTTGAGATACTTTCCGTAGGCATCAAAGCTTTCGCCGATCTGCAAAGCAAGCTCACGGGTAGGGGTCAGGATCAGGGCGCGGATGGCACCCTTTCTGCGGGGCGCATTGGCCGTGAGCCGGTCCAGCATGGGCAGCGCAAAAGCAGCCGTCTTGCCGGTACCGGTCTGGGCGCAGCCCATCAGATCCCGGCCGGACAGCACCGGCGGGATCGCCGCCGCCTGAATGGGCGACGGGGTCTCATAGCCTGCCTCCTGCACAGCGCGCAGAAGCGGGGCGGACAGATTCAATTCTTTAAATGTCATGGTTCTCCAATAATTATTCCGTAATTTTCCGGCACTCCACATAGTACCGCTTTTCTTCTGCGTGGCCCATGCTGAAGGTCTTGCGCGGCAGCACGCCGCCCATCACAACGCCTTTGAACAGGTCACTCTTGGCAAACGGCGGCATCAGGAATGCCACAGCACCTTTTTTGCACAGGGCGCGCACAGCAGGCTCGTCGTGCACATAGTCCACGCGGGCTTCCTTGTGGTGCTCAAGATAGTATTCGATAAATTCGTCAATGGTGCCCACGGTCAGCGGTGCGGTCGGGTCCTCAAAGCTGAGCACGTTGGACATGTGCGGCCCGGCCAGCGTGAAGGGCTGCTGCTTGCTGCCGCCAAAGCTGCAGCCGGCCATATTGGAATCGCTCCAGGTGATCAGGCTCAGCAGCACCGCTGCGCAGTCCACATTGAACAGCACGCGGTGGATCGGCTCGATCTCGATCGCAGGCGAGTGCACATTGCACACCTCGGCCAGACACCAGCGGGCCGGATCGTTTGCTGCCTGCTCCGGTGTGAGTGTCTTTTTCAGCTCCTCCCAGCAGGCCTTTGCAGTGGCCAGCGAGTGGTTGCCGTCGCCCACGGCCAGCGTCAGCGGGTCGCGGCGGGTGGCATCCGGATACTTTTTGTCGAATTCTTCCTGACTGCCCAGCACAGCCAGCGCATCTTCGATCTGCGCAATGAGGGCAGGGTCTTCCACAGCCCAGCCCGCAATGTGGCCGCCGTTCAGCATCAGCTCGCCCTCGTATACCTTGGGCAGTTCGGCTTTATGCGCCGCCACCGGCTCGATGAGGGTGCAGCCGGGGTCGTCCGCCAGCATCATGATGTGGGGCGTTTCCAGCGCGGCACCGGTGCGCACCTTCATGCGGGGCGGGATGCGGCTTTCCACGGTGCTCTCGCTGGGGCGCACCGTGCATTTCTCGCCCCGGCGGTAGCTGTAGGCTTCCAGATCCACCATGCCCACAAGGCCCTGCCGCACCTTACCGCTCTGCTCGGTGCGCTCCACGTAAACAAAGCCGTCCACCGCGCGGGTCAGCACGTTTCGGGCATAGTCATCCATGGTGGCATGGATCTTCTCAATGCGTGCATCGGCATCGCCGTCTTCCAGATAGACCTCCGGCAGGATCATGTTCAGGGTGCTTGGGCTGCCTGCCGCGGCAACCTCGGCTTTCTGCCAGTAATCCCGGTCACTGGTGAACTGATCGCAGGCAATGCAGCCCCACTTTTCCAGTGGGATCTGCTCCGAAGGCAGAAGGATGTGGGCCGGTGCAAAGCAGGATTTGGTATTCATAGCAGATTCCTCCCTCTTATAAAACCAGAGACGTTACTGGAAAATGTCGGCGCTGTGCAGCACCAGATGCTGCACGCCCTGTCCGGCGGCAGACTGCTCCAGTGCGGTGCGGCTGTCGGCGTCCATCGCCTTGTCTGCCGTCACCAGCAGGTTGTCCATGCCCAGCGTCACAGCGGGCACATCCAGCGACACGCTGTTGGTATTGCACTGATCCAGCGTGTAGCTGAACCACAGGGTCATGCTGCCCGCAAAGCGGCTCTGCAGGGCGGCGATATCCGCCTTGAGCTGATCCGCGCGGGAAACGCCGCTGGTCTCGCCGTAGTCCTGTTTGCGGCTGAGCTTCGGGAACTGGACATTGGTCAGGACTACCTGCTCAAAGCCCATGCCCTGCACCTCGGCTACCAGATCGCCTACATATTCCACTGCCGCAGCGGAGTAGGGATTCAGCCATGCATTGCCGTCCTTCTGGGCGTCCAGCCACAGGCCGTCGCCGTAGTGGATGGCCATGCTGCGGTCGGTGCGGGAGGAGATGGGGTCCTTGAAGGCTGCAAGCTGAGCCACAGGGATCACGCCCTCTTCCCGGAAGATGGCCGCGATGCGGGCCGGGTCCACGGTGGTGTCGGCAATGCTCTGGGCGGCAGCCGGCACCTGCGAAGCGTAGCAGATGCTGCCATCCGGTGTTTTCAGGGTCACAAGGCCGTAATCCGCTCCCTGCGCCTTGAGCTGCTGCGCCGCTGCACGGATGGCCGCATCATCGGCAAGGGTGCTCACATCCACTGCGGCCCAGCTGCCGCCGGTAATGGCCTTGCCGTCCAGCTCCTTGGGCTGTTCCGGCTCCGGCTGGGACGAAGCCGCTTCCTGTACCGCCGAGGATGCAGCTGCTTCGGACGAGGCGGCTGCGCGGGATGCCGATTCAGCTTCCAGATCACGGTTCTTCACCACAGTATACCAGGTGTGGGTAGCCCAGTCCAGCACGTGGGGTGCTGCCAGCCAGGCTGCGCCCAGCACCGCCAGCACCAGCACCACGATGCCGATGCCTTTTTTGATGCGTGTACCGCGGCTGTAGAAGCTGCGGCGGTAGCGCTTGACCTTCTGACGTTTATACTTTGCCATTGTCGATTCTCCTCCCTGCCAATGTTACAGGATCACAGAATGTCCGGTGAAACCATAGATTGCCAGTGCCAGCACGCCGATATACACCAGCGTGATGGGCAGGCCGCGGAATGCTTCCGGGATGGCCTTGCTGCGCAGGCGATGGCGGGCTTCCGTTACCAGCAGCACCGCCAGCACATAGCCAAGGCCGCTGCCAAGGCCAAAGCCAAGGCTCTGCCCCAGCGTAAAGCTCTGGGTGCGCTCCACCAGTACAGTGCCCAGCACACAGCTGTTCAGGCCCGCCAGCGGCACGATGCGCAGCAATGCGCTGCGGTGCGGCAGGCCCTTCGCCAGCCACAGCACGGCGTGCTCCAGAACGCACACCACGGCAATGCTGGCAACATACACCAGCGGGCGCAGCTGGGCACGGTTTGCCAGCGGCGCGATCCGGCTGCCGGCATACCACGCAAACGGCGTTACCAGCACCTGCGTGATGCACAGCTGCATACCAAACAGCCAGCTGCTGGTGCGGTCATCGCCCACCAGCTGCACCAGACGCGAAACGCCCAGTGCACGGGTAAAGACGGCGTTCTGCGCGAACACCGCCAGCAGTGCATAGCTGAAGAACACTGCGCTTGTTGTTACAACATCTCTCATTGTTCGCGGTCCGCCTCCTTCTGGGAATGCACATCCACAAGGTTGCGTGCCTCTTTGGTGAGATATGCCTTGCGCTTTTGGGCCAGTGCACGCCATACGGCGCACAGCACACCCAGCACGATAAAGCCGCCTGCCGGCATGCTTGCCATGGGCAGCACCGGGCGGCTGACAACCACACCGAACATGGTGCCTGCGGCCAGCCATTCACGGACGCAGCCCAGCAGCACCAGCAGCAAAGCATAGCCCACCGTGATGCGCAGGCCCTTGGAGACAGCCTTGCGCACCGTCTCCTGCACGCGGCCAAAGCGGTAGGTCAGCAGCGGCTCCACCGTGAGCAGGGGCAGGTAGATGCCAAGGCTCAGCAGGCTGGTGCTGAACAGCATATTCAGGATGGGATACACCGCCAGATACACCACCGCCGTGCTGAAGCCGTACACCAGTGCACGGGGCAGCAGCTTTTTCTGCAGCGTTTCCGGGGCGGGGTCCTCGTCGTGCAGGGGCACAAGGCGGCTCAGCAGACAGGCCAGCACGCGGGAGGGCACCAGCAGCAGCGCCACCGCCACCGCCAGCATCACCGCATTCTGGCCGCTGGTGGCAAGCACCACCAGCGGGGCAAGGCCCATGCCCTGCATGACCACCGGGTTATTCAGGAACACACGGTCGTGGTGGGCAAACTTGTTGGGATCTTTTACGATCAGTTCAGCCGTTGCGCGTCTCATTGTGCTGCCTCCTTTCCGGCATCTGCCTGCAGATGGGTCAGGTGATACAGCTTTGCCTCGGTGCGGTCGATCCATGCCGACACACTGTTGACCGCCAGCAGTGCAAAGCACACACCGGTCTCGTACACGCCATAGTAGCGGAAGCCCATGCTCACAACACCCACCAGCACGCCGTACAGCACACGGCCCATGCGGTGGTGCACGCAGGTGTAAGGCTCGTTGATCAGAAACACCGCGCTGAACAGGATCGCGCCAGTCAGCAGCTCATCCCGCACACACTGCAGGCGGGGCAGGATATTTGACAGCACGGCACTGTCGGCAAGGCCCGCCTGCCGCGGGAAGAAGAATGCAATGACCGCACAGGTCACAAGAAAGCTGATCGATGCAGACATGTGGGCATCCTTCTGGGTCCACAAAAACAGGCCGCAGGCAAGGATCACCAGCGCAGCGCCGGTGCCCATGGGAGCAGCATATTCGCCCAGACCCAGCGCCAGCGAGCCGATGTTCAGCATGCCGCCACTGCGCAGGGTGTCCTCAATGGCGCTGGAGACCGGCACCATGGAAGCGTCCCACAAAGGGATGTTCGTATAGGGCTGCGGATAGCGGAACACCTGTTCCGGCCATGACACTGCCGCCACCACATAGCCCACAGCAGCCGGGTTGAAGGGGTAGCTGCCGTAGCCGCCAAAGATCTCCTTGCCGATCAGCACACCGGCAAGCACTGCGGCGATCAGAACATAGATATCCACCGTCACCGGCATCAGCAGGGCAATGACGAGCGCAAAGCTCTCGTTGGAAAAGTCACTGCCCTGATACACGCGGCGGCGCAGCAGCGAAACGAGACGGTCGCACAGGTTACCGGTAAGCACCGCAATGCCGCACAGCAGCAGCGGGCGCACACCGTACAGAAAACAGGCCATGCACAGCACCGGCACCGCCATAAAGCAGATATGCTTATAGTAGCGGCCGGTCTTCTGGAGCTGTGCCTCCTGCTCCCGGATCAAAGATTCATCCATAAATGGTTATCCTTTCAAAGGCTGGCGAGGTGCTGCACGGCTGCAGCAGGGTCTGCTGCGCCGAACACCGCACTGCCCGCCACCAGAATATCAGCGCCCGCTTCCACGCACTGGGGCGCGGTGGCATTGTCCACGCCGCCGTCCACTTCCAGCAGATAGTGTGCGCCGCGCGCTTCGCGCTCTGCCTTGAGCCAGTGCAGCTTGTCCAGCGCCGAGGGCATGAACTTCTGCCCGCCGAAGCCGGGCTCCACGCTCATCACCAGCACAAGATCCAGCTGGTCAAGATACGGTGCCAGCGCCTGCGGCTCGGTGCCGGGCTTGATGGTCAGCCCCACCTTGCAGCCCAGCGCCCGGACGGCATCGATGGTGGCCTGGATATCGTCCTCGCACTCAAGGTGGAAGTTGTACAGAGTGGCACCGGCTTTGATGAAGGCTTCCGCATACTGCAGCGGATGGCTGATCATCAGGTGCACATCATAAAAGGCATCCGGCAGATTTTTGTGCAGGCTCTTGAGCACCGGCACGCCAAAGCTGATGTTGGGCACAAAGTGGCCGTCCATCACGTCGTAATGCAGCATCTGTGCACCGGCATCCAGCACCATGCGGCAGTCTGCACCCAGTTTGCCAAAATCAGCGGAAAGGATCGAAGGACTTACGATTGCCATATTCTATCTTTACGCTCCGTTATTTTATAAATTCTTATTCCCATTTGTCCCATTGTACTGGCGGTTTCAAACCGCAAAAACAGCATGGGCATGGTTATCTTTTAGTTTACATGAAAACGAGCAAAAAATCAAACCCGCCAATGGCTTTTTCACGGAAATGACGTATTTGGAAAGATTTGTCCATTTGCGAAGAAACTCCCTCAGTCAAAGCCTGACGGCTTTGCCAGCTCCCTCGGAGAGGGAGCCTCTGGCACGCCCGGAAGATTTGCACTTTAACCGGAAGCTTTACCGCCATGCCACGGGCCCCATCCCAGAGGGGGCTGGCATTGAGCGCAGCGAGATGACTGGGGGAGTTTCATCGGCGGCAAAGTTCCCCACGCCAAAACAGCCAGACCGCCCCGGGTCCGGGGCAGTCTGGCTGGAAGTTCATTCTACGGGCTTCATGCTTGCAGGGTCTTCCACGGTGGGTTCACCGCCGGCTTCGTCCGGCAGACGCTTCATGCCGCCGGGGTTCGGGGCCACGGTGGGCAGGGTGAACACAAACCGGCACCACTCGCCCTGCTGGCTCTCCACCCGGATCTGCCCGCCGGAAAGGTTCACCAGCACCTTGCAGATGTTCAGGCCCAGACCCGCGCCCCGGGCGTGCAGGCCGCGGGAGCGGTCCTCCTTGTAGAACCGCTGGAACACGTATGGCAGCGCTTCCGGGCTGATGCCCTGACCGGAGTTCCAGATGGAGATCTCGGCTTCCGGGCCAAGCTTTTCCACCCCGAAGCGGATGGTGCCGCCCGCAGGCGTAAACTTGATGGCGTTGTCCAGCAGGTTATACACCACCTGATGGATCAGGTCGGGGTCGGCGTAGACCAGCACCTTTTCGTCCATGGTCAGGCCGTCGATGTCGATCATGCCGTCGTTGATGCGCTGCTCTGCCGAGAGCGCCACGCCGGTGATCGTCTCCCAGATGTTGAACATCCGGGCATTCACCTGATATTCGCCGCTTTCCAGCTTGGAAAGATCCAGCATGTTCTGGATGAGCCGTGCCAGACGGCCCGTTTCCTCACTGACCAGCTGCAGGTAGTGGTTCTGCATATCCGGCGGGATGGTGCCGTCCAGAATGCCGTCCACAAAGCCCTTGATGGTGGTCATGGGGGTGCGCAGCTCGTGGGCGATGTTGCCCATGAACTGACCGCGGGAGTTGTCGTTCATCTGGATGTTGTCTGCCATGCGGTTGAAGGTGCGGGCAAGGTCGGCTGCCTCGCCTTCGCCTTCCACTCCCTCCACACGGACGGAAAGATCACCGCCGCCAAAGCGCTGGGCGGCATCCGTCACCTTCTGCAGCGGGTCGGTGAGCTGGCGCATCAGGATCTTGGTCAGGATGCTGGCACATAGCAGCATCACACAGGCCGACAGCAGGAAGTTGGACCAGAACTGCTGCTTGAACTGGGTCAGCTGCTCGCCGGAAGAGCACAGGAACAGGTATCCGCTGGGCTGGCCGTTCTCATTGCGCATTTCGCTGACCGTGATGTAGCTTTTCCCGTCCAGCATGCCGCCCAGCGTGCCGAACACATGGTAGTAATCTGCATCGGAAGCGTCGATCTTCTCCATCATTTCTTCCGGCACGGTCAGGCACTCCAGCTTGTCCGGGCTGGAGGCGATCATCACCCGGCCGTCGTTGTCGGTAAAGAACAGATAGGCCTCTGCGCTCTCGCCGATGATCTCCAGCTTGGTGCTCAGTGCGTCCAGCTCATCGCCTTCCGGCAGCTCCGCCTGCTGGACCAGATACTGGGCCGTGCGCTGGGTGACACCCACCACCTGATCCAGTGTTTCGTAGCGGTCCTTGGCGAAGTAGTTCTTGAACAGCACCCACTCCGAAGCGCCCATCAGCACGATGCCCAGCACCATCAGGGTGGACACCAGCGAGAAGAACGCCACCGAGATACTTTTGCGCATTACTGACGCACCTCGAACTTATAGCCCACGCCCCATACGGTCTTCAGCTCCCATTTGTCGGAAGCACCGGCCAGCTTCTCGCGCAGGCGCTTGACATGCACATCAATGGTGCGGCTGTCGCCGTAATACTCAAAGCCCCACACCTCGTCCAGCAGCTGGTCGCGGGTGTAGACGCGGTTCGGGTGGGAGGCCAGACAGTTCAGCAGTTCCAGCTCCTTGGGGGGAGCCTCCACCACCTTGCCCTTGACCCGCAGCTCATAGCTGTTCATGTCCAGACGCAGGTTGTCGAATTCGATCACGCCCTCGGTGCTCTCGGCAGCAGCCGTGGTGGTCTGGCAGCGGCGCAGCACCGCCTTGATGCGGGCCACCACTTCCTTGGCATCAAAGGGCTTTACCATGTAATCGTCTGCACCCAGCTCCAAGCCCAGCACCTTATCAAAGGTCTCGCCCTTGGCCGTGAGCATCATCACCGGGGTGTTGCCCGCCTTGCGGATGCGGCGGCACACTTCCAGACCGTCCATCTTGGGCATCATCACGTCCAGCAGCACCATATCGGGCTTGACCTGATTGAACTTTTCCAGACCTTCTTCGCCATCGTTTGCCACCGTGACCTGATAGCCCTCCTTGGTCAGGTACAGCCGCAGCAGCTCGCAGATATTGGTATCGTCGTCCACAACGAGGATCTTTTCGTTGGCCATAATGATCTCCTCCCATTTTATCGGATGCCCGCCGGGCGGGCAGAGCAGCAAAGTATTCCACTTCTTATTATACGGAAGAGTTATGACAAAATAAAGAAGGATTTGTATGATTTTTTCACAATTCCGGCCCGGCCTTACTCGATCATCAGCCGGATAATCTCCTCATTGGTCTCCTTCATGCCGTCCTTGCCCAGACGGCCGATGCCCTTGATGGTGGTCTCGATGTCCTTCATCACGATGCCGTCGCCGCCCTTGAACTCCTGATGGCACTTGTACATGTTGTAGCCAAGCAAGGCCGCATCCACCGAGGATGCGATCTTTGCCGCGCAGGAGGCCTTTGCGCCGTCGCACACGATGCCGGACACGATGGCCAGCGCATTGACCACCGTGTGGATGGCGGCCTGATAGCCGTCGCCGCACAGATATACGATGCCCGCGCCAGCGCCCGCACCGGCGCTGACTGCGCCGCAGTAGGCGGACAGGGTGCCGATGCCGGTCTTTTCGTGGATGGCCACCAGATTGGAAATGATGAGGGCACGGTAAAGCTTTTCCTTGCCGCTGTGCAGCTCCTTGGCATATTCAATGAGCGGCACCGAGCAGGTGATGCCCTGATTGCCGCTGCCGGAGTTGATGATGACCGGCAGCTCACAGCCGTTCATGCGGGCATCCGAACCGGCGGCCGCCTTGGCCTTGGCCCGGATAGACACATCGTTGCCGTAGGTAGAAAGCAGCACCCGGCCGATGTTCGCGCCATAGTCGCCCAGAAGGCCCTCCTCTGCAATGGCGTTGTTATAGCGGATCTGGCGTTCCAGCAGGTCCGCCACATCCTGCAGGTCGGCCGTCTCGGCAAAGTCCCAGATGTCCTTCATGTTCAGCAGGCTGCGGTCGGCCCGGCTGTCCCGCCGGGTCTCCTCGTTCAGCAGCGGCTTTTCGTAGAGCACCCGGCCATTCTTTTCGATCAGGCAGATGTTGGTGTGAAAATCCGCAATGCGCACCTTTGCGTAGGAATCCCC
Source organism: Faecalibacterium sp. BIOML-A4 (assembly GCF_009679665.1). Lineage (NCBI taxonomy): Bacteria > Bacillati > Bacillota > Clostridia > Eubacteriales > Oscillospiraceae > Faecalibacterium > Faecalibacterium sp. BIOML-A4. The sequence goes on from NZ_WKZG01000018.1 coordinate 53,919, forward strand.
GCTGCGCTCGGTAACGATGATATCGAACACATGCCCCTGCTCGATGTGCTGGATGGAAATGGGCACCGTCTGCAGATAGTCCCGGATGGCAGCCTTCTTGTCCTCGCTGACCTCGGAGATGACTTCCAGCTCTCTGTCTGCCGAACCGGCAATGATGCCCGCTGCCACAGCGGCTTCCATGCCTTTCAGGTGGCCGGTGTTGGGCACGATGACGCTCTTCACGTTTTTGATGATGCTGCCGCTCACCTGCAGCTGCACGCTCTCGGGCAGTGCGCCCAGCACCTCGCGTGCCCGGGCCGCAGCATAAGCCAGTGCAATGGGCTCTGTGCAGCCCATTGCCGGGATGAGCTCCTCTTTTAATATTTTCACATACGCCTGATAGCGCGGATCACTGCGTTCCATGACGGGTCCCTGCCTTTCCTGTCGATTCGATATTTACCAACAGGAATAGTATACTATAGAACCCGCGCAATGTAAAACAAATTCTTCCCCGCACGCAGGGCCGGCTATTGCAAAGCGCAAACAGCAGAAGTAGAATAGGAGCATCCAAACCGATAAATCCATGGAGGGTCTTCCAATGATCGAAAAAGAAGTACAGGAGCTGCTGTCCTTCATTGACGGCAATCCTACCGCATACCACACCACTGCATCCGTCCGGAACATCCTGCTGAAGGAGGGCTTTTCCGAGCTGCTGGAGAGCCGCCGGTGGCAGCTGGAACCCGGCAGGAGCTATTTTGTCTGCCGCAACGGCTCCAGCATCCTTGCATTCCGCATGGGAGAACAGCTGGAAAACTACAGCTTCAACGTGGCCGCTGCCCACACGGATTCCCCCTGCTTCCGCATCAAGGAAAACGCCGAGATCCACATGGGCCAGAAGTACACTAAGCTGAACACCGAGGGCTACGGCGGCATGATCTGCTCCACATGGATGGACAGGCCGCTGTCGGTGGCAGGCCGCGTGCTGATAAAGGAGAACAATGCCATCACTTCCCGCCTGCTCACGCTGGACCGCGACCTGCTGATGATCCCCAGCGTAGCCATCCACATGGATCGCGAAGTCAACGACAGGGCTTCCTACAACAAGCAGGTGGATATGCTGCCTTTGCTGGGCGGTGCCGCCGAGGAAGGCGTGCTGAAAAAGCTGATCGCCGCTGAGCTGCAGGTGGCAGAAGAGCAGATCCTTGGCAGTGACCTGTTCCTCTGCATCCGCGAAAAGGCCGCCGTCTGGGGCTGCAATGAGGAGTTCATCTCCTCCGGCCGTCTGGACGACCAGCAGTGTGTGTTCGGCATCCTGAAAGGTTTTCTGAACGCGCACTGCGCCCGCTCCATCAACGTTGCCGCCTTCTTCGACAACGAAGAGGTGGGTTCCGGCACCAAGCAGGGCGCAGCTTCCACCTTCCTGTACGACGTTCTGCACCGCATCGCGCAGAACGTCTGCCCCGGCGATGAGGACTTCCACCGTGCGGTGGCCTCCAGCTTCATGTTCAGCGCCGATAACGCCCACGCCGTGCACCCCAACCACCCGGAATATACCGATGTGAACAACTGCACCTACATGAACGAGGGCGTTGTGGTCAAGGTCCATGCCGGCCAGAAGTATACCAGCGACGGCATGAGCATAGCCGTTGCCAAAGAGCTTGCCGCCCGCGCCGGTGTCCCGCTGCAGTATTTTGCCAACCGTTCCGATAAGGTCGGCGGCAGCACTCTGGGCAACCTTGCCATGGCGCAGGTATCCATGAACTGCGTGGACATCGGCCTGCCCCAGCTGGCCATGCACTCCTGCTACGAGACCGCCGGTGCCCGGGACATCGTTTCTCTCATCCGGCTGATGGAGGAATTCTACGCCAGCCATTTTGAGGAGACCGCATCCGGCACCCTTACCATCTGCAAGTAAGACCCGTACAACCTGAATCATAAGGACTGCCCGTGGAAAAGCAGCACTGCTTTTCCACGGGCGGCTTTTCGTTTCCACTTAAGTGAGTATTGAGAAAAAACGTCCATTGTGCTACAATTATCCTGTTATAATATCGCTTTTTACCGCAGCGTAAAATCTTTTTCGCAAGGAGTATAATAAAATGAAATTAGGTATCGGAGTTTGCACTGCCTGCAATGTATCCTGATACCACTTCATATATCCTTATATTCATCGTTGCTATGTCATTTGCACTTCTATGTAAATTTGTACATCCTGCTGCATTCTCATGGCAAAAGGGTGAGTAAAGGGTGAGTACTCTCCTCTGTCCAGCCCACACAACCAACTAAGACATCTCTTCGGAGGTGTCTTTTTTGTTGCAAAAAATCATCTTGCAACCTCTTTCATCCTCTGTGCCTCAACTTCATTATAACGAAGTATCAGAAGGAGGCTGATCGTTATGTTCGATTACTACGACGTTCTTATCACCCCGGAAGACGTAGCCAACATACTGGGATGTGGCATGAATACAACCTACAAGCTCCTGAAAACAGGCAAAATCAAGGCTATGCGAATCGGCAGGGTTTGGAAAATTCCCAAAAGAGCCGTTCAAGAGTACATCGTTAAAGAATCACAGATGAAAGCCGCAGGTTGGCGGTAAAAATGGAAAGGACTACTACCATGGACAGATTTGATGAAAAAATCATCGGTTATGAATCCACTAAAAACATTCTACGTCAAATACTGGATGCCCTGAAAAGGCCAGAACTCTATAAAAGCAAAGGAGCTTCTATCCCCAGAGGACTTCTGATGGAATCCGATCCTGGCCTTGGTAAAAGTTTGCTGGCAACCGTCTTTATAAAAGAATCAGGTCGCAGGTCTTATGTCTTTCGGAAAACCAGTCAGGAAAACAGTTTTTTAGATGAATTGAGGGCTGCTTTCTCGGCTGCAAAGGAAGCCGCACCTAGTATACTGCTCTTGGAGGATTTGAACCTCTATGTAGAATCCAATTCTCCCTATGCGCCGGAATGGGCTTGTCTGCAAGCCTGTATTGATGACGCAAAGAGCACAGATCTTTTTGTAATTGCTACGACGAATGACACAAAGTATATGCCTCCATCGCTGCTGAGGCCCGGCAGATTCGACTACACGCTTTATCTTGACCCTCCAACGGGAAAGATTGCAGAGAGGATCGTCAGCTATTATCTCCGGGACAAGGATTTGGCAGAAGATATTCTTATCTCGGATATTGTTAAAGCTATGCCCAAGGTGAGCTGTGCTACCCTTGAAACGGTAATGAACCTTGCTGCGCTGAATAGCACCTACCAAGGACACGAGCATATTTACAAAGATGATGTGACAGATGCTCTGCTTCAGGTAGTTTATAAGCTCTCCAAAACAGACAAGTGCCTTGATTTGACCGAATGCCAGAATATTGCATTACATGAAGCAGCCCACGCAGTTGTAGGAGAGATTCTGAATCCTGACAGCATCGGCATCGTTACCATTCGTGGGAATCAGAGCTGCATTGGTGGCTTCGAGAATGGCTGTTCTACTTACTTGAAAAACGAAGAAGAACTTCTGAACGATATAACGAAGACTTTGGCAGGAAAAGCAGGTGTGTCTTTAATTTATGGAGTGATGGATGTAAATGCAAGTGGTGACATTCAGAATGCCAATCGTCTGCTTGATCTTTGGATGACATCCCTCGCAGGTGCTGGTTTCTCAGAGGTCGAATCGGCGAATAATAGAATGTCAGAGACAAGACTTTTCAGTAGCGAAGCTATAAAAGCAGCTAAGATGGAAGAGTTATACCGCAGAGCCTACGAAATCCTCTATGATAACAGAGATTTCCTGCTTGCTGTTCAGAAAGAGCTTCTGGAACATGAAACTCTATTGAACAGTGATCTTACAAAAATCAGAGAACTTTATACCTAAATCCTATTATCAATAAGAAAACGGTCAAGTCTTTTATAGGCTTGGCCGCTTTTTGTTTGATAATATGCTGGATTTTATAGATATATTAAAAAGAAATCCAGCCTGCGAGGAAGGCACATGTGTTGAAAATTATTTTCGGAAGCACCCCTGTAACGCACCCATTGAATGGGTGCGTCGAAAAAGGGGGCTTACGGAAAAAATTTTTAACACGTGTGACTGACGAGCAGGAAAAAGTGTCATTCGCTTATATATAGGAAAGCACACAGCATTTTAGTGACTGCTTCTCTTTGAGTAGGAGAGAGCTTAGCCCAGAGATCAAGAAGCTTCTTTTGCTCCTTCGTCAGATAAACTGAGTCCTCCTCCTGAAAGAACTGAGAGAGGGTAATGCCGAAGCCTGCACAGATTTTCTCGATAGAAGCAACATTCGGCTGAAGATTTCTTCTTCTCCATGTTGAGATGGTGGATTGGGTTAGCCCGGAGTTTTCTGCAAGGGCATACTCGGACCAGTCACGGGCAAGTCGCTCCTGTTCAATGCGCCCTAAAATATCAAATGTAGGCTTCTCTCGTTCCATGGTTCGGCCTCCTTGTACAAATCGTAGTGCTTACTTACGATTTTATCTTCTGAAGCCTTGACCAGTAATTGCATAAGTCGTATAATCATAGCAGGATTATTCGTAGCATTTTTACAGAATCACACTTCTAATCAATGGTCTTTCTGTTACTATTGCAAAGGTATGTAACCTTTGTTGGAAGTTTCAAATGTCAAGCATGGTTAGCTTTCAAAGGAGGTCCTCCGCTATGGTTCAGTTCCATTTGGGAGAAAACAGCATCTCATTTTCAGATGATTTTAATAAGTTAAACACTCTCCGAACTGATATTATAGATGACATGAGCCAGTTTTCCATTTATGATTCAATGGAACAACTGATTTCAAAACACGGAAAGATGCCAAATGTTGACGAGGTCGCTTCATCATTTCCACTAATGGTCAATCAGTTGATTTGCGAAGCAATCGTTCCAATTATCGTCAATTTTCTTGTTGAAAATGAAATTTACGATTGTTCTGAGGAACTGTTCATACACAGGTATCAGGAACGCTATTTCAATTTTGCAAAACAGCCCCAATTTCAAAATTTCCTTAGTCACTACGTCAATCTTGCAAACGAGTACATGGAAAAAAGGACACAAAAAGCGTACAATCGTGCAAATCGTTCGCAGTGGATGGGCGGAGGTTTCGGAATCACAGGTGCAATTAAAGGTGCTGCACAAGCTGCTGTCTTAAATGCTGCCACTGGTGTTGTACGTGGTATTGGAGATGGAATCAGCGATTTTGCATCTTCCACTGCATACAAAAGCAAGCAAAATTCTTTGCTGTCTGACGATGTTTTTCAGGAATTCGATATTGCGTTGCAAAATTGTATTCATGGTTGCATTCTCGCTTGTCAAATAGAGTATTCTACTCATAAAGGCATTTTATGCTCTTGGAGCCAAAGAGAGAACATCGAAAAGTCATTTGCTATTTTTAATAATGTGCAGACAAGAGTAACCGATACATCAAAGATTGCGAGACTCATGTCTACCGCAATCGAGCTCTCACCTTATAATGAGGAGTACTATTCTTTTCTATACCGGCAGGATGGTATCGACAAGACTGAAGTTCTTGCCCTAGCAGAGTACTTAGGATTTTCTCTTTATGCGGATCGACTTGAATTGATGGATACAGCCCTTGATGCACTTTTAGACCAACTGAGTTCGCCAGCACAATATGGCGAATGTGCCAAAGGAATCATCGCTCTTGGCCAAAAGTACAGTCTAATATCTTCAGACGATTGCATCCATGCAACGGTCAAAGGTGATGAAGCCGCAGGTACTTTAATCAAATCTTCCTTTGAGTTTGCAGTTCACGGTCTATACCATGAAGCTATGGAACAATCTAGAGCTGGAAATAATAGTGCCGAACAACACCGCATCTATTTGCAATCTCTGGAAGACCTTAAGAAAAGATACGATTATCCCAATCTTCCTGAACTTGACCACTCAGCAATCAATGAAATTCAAGAACTGGAAAATGCAAGTGATCTAAGAGTTGCCGCAGAAGTTCAGCAGCAGCAGTACTTCGTGCGTGCCATGCGGGAATTGAGGCAATTTTACAGAAATGAAAGCCTGAGCAGTAAAGAACGTATTACCGCTATCCTTGATTTTGCAGAAAGGCGGCATATTCCTGTTACAAACGGAATCGCATCCTCCAGTTCAACGCCAACTATCGCCAATGCCGTCACTATGGCTTTGGCTGTGGAAGAGCTCAATAGTCGTTATACTGCTAAAATCAAAGAACAAATCCATGCTCCCTCCTCGGAGATTTATCAAATCCGTGATGCAATCCAGCAACTTTTCACACAACGTGGAATAGTTGATTCCCAGAAGCCTTTTGAAATTATAGCTTCTTTCAAAACAAGTGGAAGTGATGTCTATAACGCCATCCTTGCTGATTGTGCCGATCTTCTGAACATCCCAACGCAAATCGCACGGTATTTAGATAATTACGCCGATCCCCACAAAGATGACAACGACCTCCGCAAAAAAATCGCATCTGCAATCGTCAATCAATGCCTAAACTATCCTCAATTCCCATGCACCTCTATAAATACTACTCTTGATGAGAATTGGGCTAAAAAGGGAGAATTTTCAGATCACAAATCTGTTTACGTTGGTGATTTCGGCGCACTTGTTCCAAAAGATGATATTGTTTGTATGTACTACTCTCGAAAGAGCTTCTTAGATAGTACTTACACAGTCATTACAACGAGCGGAATCTATTATCCAGGCAGATATATGCCCACCGGTCGCTTATGGAAAGACATTAAAGAAGAGCCTAAAGAAAGCTATCATCCTAAAATCATTTTCAAATCCACCGATCATACATTCGAGTTTGGCAAGGATCGAGAGGGATTAGAATTACTGAAAAAGTGCATCAAAACAGCCCAATCTCTCATGGTTCAAAAAATCATCCCTAATAATAAAATCAATTCGAGTTCTTTTTTGTGTGAACGGTTGCATCACTATTTATCGCCCGATGAACAATCTTCTGTTTGTTTAACATCGGGTTCTCAGCTATACGGTAGTTCTGAACATCCCAATTCTAATGTAACTGGGACATCTCCTCTGAAGGCACATCTTTCCAGAAATGAATTCATTTTGCTACATGAATCAAACCCATTTATAAATATTATAATTAACATCGAAAGTTCCGAAGTATCAGCACGAACCATAGACAGTTTTCTCATTATCGTCCTCACAAATAGTTTTTTGTATTTTCTTGATGGTCAAAATGAAGGCTGCGCAATTCATGTTGAGGATTTGCAATCTATCAAGCTAGAAAAATCCAATGAGTCCAGCTATATTGAAATCAGCAGTTCGGATAAGATTTTTTCAAAACGGCTTAAGAATCCAACAATCAACTCACCATCCCTTTTTGACCACCTGAATCAAGCTTTGGTTATTGGTCTTCGCTCTGAGGTTCAATCGCCTGAAGAGCCATTGCAGCCCAAAGAGCCGCCAAAAAATGATAATATCTTTTGCCCTTATTGTGGGAAGAAGATTCCAAGAAATTCAAAGTTCTGCTGCTTCTGCGGCTCAAAAATTAACTACAAAAAATAAAAAGGAGCGTCCATTATGAAATGCCCTAAATGCGGGACAGAATTCGATGAAGGCATCTTTTGTCCTGAGTGCGGAACACCCATTTCGCAGCCCTCAAAAGAGGAATCGTCCAATCCGATTTCCTCTAACACAGAGAAGTTCAAACCTGATGCAGAAATACCCACTCCTCCGTCCAGCCCATCCGAACCTCCAAAGCGTAAGCCTATAAAAACTCCTTCCGAAAAGAAATATGATAAATGGTCAATGATTTTTGGAATAGTGGCTTTGGTCACGATGGGGGCGCTCATTGTACCCGAAATCTTGGGATTCCATTACGCCGCAAAGGCAAATAAAACTGGCACGACTTCAAAAAAATCGAAGATCGGAACGATATGTAGCGCACTAAGCGTCCTTATTCTCTTTGCAGTGTTTCTTTCCTCCTCTGAAAATGCTTTTCTGACTTCGGCTCTAACTTTTATTGGTGCAGGACTTATTATTGCCTTTTGGTATTTTCTTGCACGGTTTGTCGTTCATCTTCTGAAAAGGGAAAGCAAGAAAAAAGATGCTATTTTCATGGCTGTTACACTCATTATCGGAATTGTGATAATGATGCTTGCCATGGAAACAGATCCACAAGCACGTTGCAAGCACGAGTATACAACCACCAAAGATGTACAGCCAACCTGTACAGAAGATGGAGAAATTATAAAGGAATGCAGCCTGTGTGGAAAGAAAGTTGACACTGTGCTCCCCGCAACAGGACATACCATGGTCGAAATCTCTCGGACAGAAGCATCTGAAACAAGCGATGGCTCTATTGTTTCTAAATGTTCTGTGTGCGGATATGAACATACCGAAATCATTCCGCAGCTTGAGTCCAGTTCTTCTGTTGAGGAAGATACTTCTAGCTCAGAAAGCGTGGAGCAGAACGCCTCGTCTTTTGAAGAGGAACATTCTTCCGAAAGCTCCGAGCAAGAGACGGAAAGCACGTCCACAATCACAGCAACTTCAACTGGTTTTTCTTTCCCCCAAAAATACACAGACAAGCGCAATAAAGTCCTCGCATTGATCGGCAAAGGTACAGGGGTAGACGTGTACTTTTCGCATGACGCACTGACTCAATCTTTTGATGGAAAAGCAGACTATACTTTCTACGGAAATATTAAAGATGGTAAAGCTGATGGCATCGGACTGGTTTACCGCGATCATAAACTGGTCTTCGGTGGCGAATTCAAAAAAGGAAAGCCCAGCGGTTATGGAATCGTTTTTGATTCAGACATTCCCAATGTTGACTACGCATATGAAGGCGACGACTGCTCGACTATTACAATGCTAGTTGTTCATCATCGCTTTGTCGCATCCGGTGATGGATATATTTACTATGGTTTTAAGACCTGTCGTGATACACAAACCACTGGACTGGAATTCAAAGACGACGCATATATCGAATACGATGGAGGATTAAAGGAAAACCAGAAAAACGGTCAAGGTAAGGAGTACATATTCAATTATAGTAAAAATGTGCCATCCCTTATTTATGAAGGCGGCTTCAAAGATGATAAGACCTCTGGCAAGGGAAAAGGTTACTACGAGGGCGGTAGCCTTTATTATGATGGCGAATATAAGAACGGAAAACGTAATGGTAAGGGGACACTGTACAATGAAGACGGCAGTGTTCAATATAAAGGCAACTTCAAAGATGGTAACGCTGCCTAATCTCTACGGGCAGTACAAAAGCAAAATTTGAATGGAGGCTTTAATATGGCTATGAAAGTTATCAAATGCCCTGATTGTGGACATGAACTTGCGCGCTTAATTCTCGGAGGTGGAACAAATCAAACCAAAACCTGTTCTGGCTGCGGTTCTCGTTTTCGTATCATTAAAGACGCTCGTACTGGTAGCGTTAGAGTAGAGCGTGCATAACAAAAAATAAAAATGTGCAGGGTAGCAGCAACGCCGCCCTGCACATTTTTGTTAAGTAAAGGATTTGAGCACTTCTTTCAATGCTTCACGCTGCTCCGAGGTAAGCTGGGCCAGAAGTTCCAAAAACTCCTGTTTTTCTTCTGGGGTGAGCCTGTTCTCCGGCTCAGAATGATTTTGGTGGTTCATAAAAGATACTTGCTCCTTTCGGCAAATCCTGCTCAGCCATCAGTTCGGCACGAATCTGACGCTTATATTTATAATAGGTGTTCCGGGCAAGTCCAGTCAATTTTATGCACTCCATGTCATCCAATGTGCCGCCAAAGGTCTTGCAATGGGTGCGGATGATCTGTTTGGCTTCTCTGGCCTTCTTTGTTTCAAAGCCAACACCCTTTTTGCGGCCAACCTGCTTGCCGTTCAACCGGGCGGTCAAAAGACCCTCACGGGTGCGCTGGTGCAGATCGGCAACTTCTTTTTCGGACTGCTCAAAGGCCAGCTTGATCTGCTCCTTTGCCAAGGCCATCAGATATTCGTTGATGCCCTTTAAGATGAAGTCTACATTTGTCCCTGTCATGGCAATGCTGCCGGACAGGGCTTTTTTGTAAGTTTCAGTGTCGATGTGGTGTTCTTTCAAAAACACCAGTTGGATGCCCTTGTGGTAAAGGTCTTCGTACAGAGCAAAACCCTCTTCTGCATTTCTGGACATCCGGGACACCGAATCGAACACCACCGTATCTCCTGCTTTTAGAACCCGGTAAAGCTTCAGCCACTCCGGGCGAAAGATAGATGTACCGGTGTAGGCTTCCTGCACGATATGGGCAGTCGGGTACTCGGCCTTGATGTTGCGGATCTGACGGTCAATGCTCTGCTTTGCCGTGGAGATGCGGCAATAGCCATAGATGTTCATGGGATTCCTTTCTGGCTCAAAGATAACGAGCGACATTTTTAAGACTGTATTTTGCAGCTCAAAATAGCCTGAAAACCGCTGATTTTGATACAAAACTGTCCATACGGCATCTTTAAGACAGTTTTTGGTAGCCGTAGACAGCCATAAAAGCAGAAATGGTAGTACACGGTTTGTGATTGGTGGTGCCCTCGCCATCCAAGGGAGCGTAGTTCCAGTCGGTGTCCTCGTCAATATATCGCCGCCCATCGTCCGGCAGTTCCAGCGGTTCCGCAAGGATGATGGTGCCCCAGTGATTGACCATCACAAAGGGCGCGATCTCGCAGGGAATACCACGGCATTCGTCATCATGCCGGACATCGTAGGCGTACAGGCCGTCCGGGACAGTATCTCTCTTGATGCGGATGCTGGTGAACAGCGCAGGCTTTCCGCAAACCGTGATTTCTTCGTAGTGTTCGGTCATTGCGTTAACGGTCATAATCTGTCCTCTCCTTATATAAAGAAACAGGACACTCCACACGGACTGCCCTGCAAAAGTAAAGGGAGAGCATCCGAAGACACTCTCCCAGTTGTACATATAATTTTTTGCTTAGCTGATGCCAAGCTCTTTCATCAGCCGAGTACGGTACTCCTTATCTTCTGAAGCCCGCTTTGCATCTTCAATACGGTTCTGATCGAACAGCTTCTTCATCAGCAAAGCCAGCGTATCTTCGCCTTCGATTTTGCCTTCAGCCTTGCCTTTTGCAATGCCTTTCGCAATGCCACGGTTTTCCACTTTATCAAGCACATCGCACATATTGCGTGGGCCTCCTTTCTGGCCATCGGTATTCGTATTGTACGCCTCCTCAAACCGATTATCATTCGTCATAATACTCAGCAGTTGAAGCGTTTCCTGCACATGGGTCAGATCCTGCGAACTCGGAATGTAGTCGCCGTTTTCCTGCTTCTGTACAAAGTAGTCTGCCACGACCTTAAAATCGCTCTGGAAAAGCTCTACCTGCTCATGGGTCAGATAGGCAATCTGGAACAGGTTGATTTTATAGTCGTTGACATACGGCTCAAACTCTTTGGGAATATTCAGTCGCTCTTTCAGGGAAAGCGGCCCATTCCACGGTTTATCGTGGCCGAAGTAAAGCACCAGCGTTACAACCGGATAGAGATTTTCGCTGTCGTTGAGCAGTTGCGCCCGATATTCTGCGCCATCGTAACCCATGACACGGAGCGGCATATTGGGGTCAGAAGCGGTCTGATTTTCAAAGCCGATACAGGCCACACGAATATTTCCGTTCTTCCAGCGTTTGGCAACATCCCGCTCAATCTCACGAATCTTTCCATCTGCCTTGTAGTAGGAGCGTGGAGCCTGATCTTCCAGTTCATCCGCAGACAGAACTTGTTTGCCGTTGAACAGAAGCACGTTCACAATGTCCGAAAAGACATCGTTATAGGATTCCAGAATTTTTTCAGATGTATCCTTTTGCGCCATGCCATCACCTTCTTTTCTCTTGTTATTATAGTAGCATACAGATGTAAAATTTACAAGCATTTGCCTTATGCTACGTTCAATCTGGTGGCTTTGTAACAGTCTGCGCACATTCCCTCATGGGTAGCGGCAAACTCTGCCGCCTGCATGATGGAGCCATCTTTTAGCTTGACCCTCTTGATGGGCTGATTGCACCGGGCGCAGATGCAGGGCACAGGCGGCTGTTCCTGCTTCGGGGCAGCGGATCTCGGTTTCGGCTGCTTTTGCGGCTCTGATTCCGGCTGCGGTGCAGCATCTTCCGGCAAATCCTCTCCGGCATAAACGTACAGGCCCAGACCAAACATAGCGAGGTTCTTTACCAAGCACCGCATGATAGCTTTATTCACATCGAACATGGATGCTGCTTCTACGGTGCGTTCTTCCATGCCGACTTTCTCACGGCGGCGGGTCTGCGGATTGTAGTCCCATTTCGGGGTGGTGTAGGTATAAGGCGTGGCTTTCATCGCTTTATTTGCGCTATCCAGTACAGGCAGCCACATTTCGTGCGAAACGCCCTCAATCGTGACCGAGGTGTACACCATGAAGCCGGTTATGGGATCATAAACATAGGGCAGACCGTTGAATTTTTTGACTTCATAGCTGGCAGAGGGATACAGCTTCTTCACCTCTGCCCAAGCATACGCCCAGCTTACATATTTCAGTTCCGTGTTGCCGGACTTTTTGACTTCCAGATGATCTTTGAAATCGATAGCAAATAATTTTACGAATGGATTTTCTGTGGCCATAAGATAACCTCCAAGAAAAAAGGCGGCAGAGTATTTACTCCCTGCCGCCAATTACAAATGTTATGCCGCATGAACGATGGTGAATCTGCGGCTACTTACATTTTTGCTGTACTGATTGAAAATGTCCGGCTGCTCCTTTTTCAGTCTCTGAGAATCCACTCGTTTGCTTTCGGAGGATACCCACGATACCTTATAACCCGGTGCTGTGCCATAGGCGGCATCCTGCATTTGCAGCTTGACCTGCTGCTCGATGGCCGTTTTCTCCTGTTTCATCTGCTCGATTTGGTCGGAAAGCTCCTGCCGCTTATCCAGAAGTCCATGCAGAGTACTCAGGTCAGCGGTCTTATCCCGGTCGTCTACCTCATACATCTGGTTGATTTTCTGCGTATCACTGTCACAACCGTTGGGTGCAGGGGGAATCCGGGGCACAACATAGTTCGTCCAGAAACGTTCTTCCTTATCAATGAGATCAGAAAGCACCTGCTTATCTGTCACGATTTTGTGAATCACCAGCTCTCTGCCGAAAATCAGAGCCGCCACATACCAGCAGTCGAAACCGCTGACGGCTAAGTAATGGTCAACCTGCGCCAGATAGTGAGCCGGGATTTTCCCATCAGCCCACTTGTCCGCAGAGAAGGGCGAAACCGTCTTGCACTCCAATCCAGCTTTCTGCCCAACGATTAGACGGTCAAAGTCTGCCAGAAGCAGCGGATGTTCCTCACTCTGGTAGATGGCATTTGCACGGCGCACCTTAAACCCTGTTTCTTCGGAGAACCGCTGTGCTACATAATCCTCCAAGTCACGACCCTGACGCATGGCTTCGTTGTCCATATTCTCAATGGTGTCGCTGATTTTGTCGTGGTACACCTGAAATGCGGAGCGGTACGGATTCAGGCCAAGGATAGCCCCGGCATCCGTGCCGGTAATGCCGCATTTGCGGTAACGGAGCCAATCTTCTTTGGATAAGTTCCGTGTAGATACAAGTCGTTTCATGCAATGTTCAACCTCACTTTCATCTGTTCTTCTGCAATGGAGAAATCATATTCCACCAAGTCTTTGATAATGGTGGAAAGCTCATCCACCAAGGTGCGGTCATCATCCAGCCACAGGGTATACAGGAAATCCAGAATGTTCCGCTGCACCCGGAGATGGTTCCAGAAACGCTCGTCCATCTGCTTTTCGGTGTCCAGCGTAATCAAGGCACTGACGATAGTACTTTTCATCGTAATCTCGTATGCCGTGGTGCAAGTAGGCTTTGGAAAATCGGCTTCGATGCTGTTCAGGAACTCAGAAAATTCCCGGACCGCCCGGTTGCTCACATCGTTCATACGTCCTCCTTTATGCTGCTGCCAGCACCATCTTGTAGGCTTTATCAATCATCGGATTGCCCTCTGCGGTGCGCAGGAACAGATTTTCGTTGTAGTTCCGGGTCTTACGGATGGGGTCTGCATGGGTGGCAAAGTCGGAAACAGCATTCACGAACCGCCAGCCGTTCTTTCCAACCCACTCCAAATCAGGTGCGTTGTAGTAGCGAGCCTTCAAATCTTCCTGCAAGCGCAGGTTGTTCTTCCGCTGGCCATCGGTTAAGTCTTCCGTGATGGGGAAGAACTCGTTGATAAACTCCTGCACCTTGCGGTCAGACAGCTTGATGGTGGTCAGCTCATGGATGCCCTTGCCCAGCTCCCCCATATAGCTGTTGGCAAGCTGTAAAGTTTCACGAGCATCTTGCACCCGGAGCAGAACATTTTCGGTGTGGCGAGCAGTCCAGATGCGCTTTGCAGAGTCAAGGGCAAGGTTCAAAGTGTTCTGGCAGACGACACGAACCGGGGTCATGGCAACTTTTACACCAGAACTGCCATCATGGCTGTTGAAGAACACAAGATAGGGGGTCACTTCGTCTCCGGCGATGATGTATTTCTCCGGCAGCTTCGCCAGCATCCAGACCTTCTTGCCGCCCTGCAAAGAACCGGCAGTTTCATAAGTAACGCCTTTACCCAGCAGGTCATCCGTGAACTGGAACGCTTCTTCGTTCTGCACAATGCGGTAGCGGTCAGATACCACGCCCAGAACAGCATCATCGGTGCTGCGGACATTTGCGCGATAGCCGGGAATCATAGTACCCGTGCCGGAATAGATATTGTGGCTCTCCACCTGCCAATCCAGACTAGCCAGCTCCAAGGCTTCACGGCTTGCAGGGGCATCCATGACGATACGGCCAAGGCCGTGCCACGGGGTTTCACGGACAGAGAACATAGTTTCAACGTTTGCAGACATAGTAAAATCTCCTTTTTGATTTGTTTTCGTTAGTTTTTCTTTTCGACTTCTTCAGCGATCAGCACGAGGACTTCAACAAGAACCGTGCCAAGTTTCTGAATGAGCTCAGGTAAAAAGTTCATGGGGACATCTCCTTTCTGTGCGGATGCAGCTTAGAATGAAACCGTAATGGTGATGATGACAACGATGATACGGAACAGCATAGAAAATCACCTCGTATAATAAAATAGTAGTATTTATAGACCGCTCTCCAGCGGAATGCTACAATAAGTTCAGGATGCTGTGGATTGGTATGTATCACCTACCGCAAAGACGGTTTTCGGGAGGCTCCAACCACAGCTTCTTTGTCGAAATGTTAATCAGTTAGATACCGCCAGACGGTTTATTTAGAACGAGGTTACAAGAGCAAAGAAGTCTGTGGTCCTGAACAGCATCGAAATAAATATACTGGAGGCATCAAAATGGTTTGTGTTGGAATTGATGTTGCCAAGGATAAGCATGACTGCTGTATTCTTGATTCAGACGGGACGGTTCGTGCCGACTGTTTTACTATTCCCAACAACATGGATGGATTCAAGCAACTACTTCAGACGATTCGAGACTGTACCAAAAAGTCAGACAAAATAAAAGTAGGACTTGAGGCTACCGGGCATTACAGCTACAACATTCTTGGGTTCCTTCTTGACAACGGTCTGCCAACTTATGTCATTAACCCTTTGCACATCAACCTATACCGAAAGAGTCTCAGCCTTCGTAAAACCAAAACTGATCGTGTGGATGCAAGAACGATTGCAACTATGCTATTGTCCGATGTAGACCTCAAGTCCTACACGGATATAGCATACCATAACGAAGATCTAAAGTCACTAACAAGATACCGATTTGATAAAGTTCAGGAACGCGCTAAACTAAAGCAATCGGTGTCCAGATTGGCTACGATTCTATTTCCCGAATTGGAACAGCTTGTTTCGTCTATCCATGGCACTTCAATCTACGCACTTCTCGGCGAATATCCCGGTGCAAAGCAAATTTCAGAAGTCCATCTTACCAAGCTGACAAACCTTCTTACAACAGCGTCCAAAGGACGCTACGGAAAAGAGAAAGCCATCCAGATTCGAGAGGCAGCCAGAACTTCTATTGGCTCTGTCATGCCTGCCAAATCTCTGGAATTGAAGCATACCATTAAACTCATTCAAGAACTTGCCTCCGAGATCAACGAAATCGAAGATTCTATTCAGAAAATCATAGATGAGCTCAATCCACCAATTCTCTCGATTCCCGGCATGGGAGTAAACTCCGCTGCTGTGATCCTTGCAGAAATCGGGGATTTCTCCAATTTCAGTTCTCCTGACAAAATTCTTGCTTACGCTGGCTGCTCTCCATCTACATACCAGTCCGGAAAACTCACGAACTGCTATGCTCACATGGAAAAACGTGGCTCCCGCTACCTGCGACATGCCCTTTACAACGCAACCAAGTATGTCTGCTACTGGAATCCTGTCTTTGCTGAATACCTTGCCAAAAAACGTGCCGAAGGAAAACACTACAACGTTGCCCTGTCCCACGCCATGAAGAAACTCGTTCGGTTGATTTATGCCTTACAGAAATCCGGGAAAGCATATCTTGCAGCTGCATGATTTTCTCCTGAGCCTGAGCTAATTCCAACAGAAACTTAGCTGGCGCAGCGAACCCTTGACGAACCGAAGCATTCAAATGCTATCCTGTTTGTGCGAGGGCTGGCTGGGCTTGCTTTGCTGTTCTCTCCGTCGCCCTCGCTGCTCTGATTCCAGCATTTGAATGCTGTTTGTCAGGGGCAGCGGTCGGTTGGCGGATTTTTTCATTTTGGGGCTTGACTTTTAATAGTTAGTCTCCAGACATAAAAATAGCCCCTGAGTCTTTCGGCTCAGAGGTTTGTGTTCACCTTTATATTATCTGGCTAAAATTTTTGATTTTGAAACATATCGGCTTGCCTTTTGCCATATGTACGATAAAATAGTGGTGGAGGTGTTATCTTATGATTGAATTTGGCGATATTTTTGACAAAACAGGTGAGACTCGTATTAAAAACACGCTTCCACCTGAACTTGCATCACTTCCTCAGCAATTTCATGAAAACCCAAAAGCTGCTGGAAAGACTTTTTCGATTGAAGATGTTCTTCAACCGATTCTCGATCTTTGTACAGGTTCATCTCATGAAGATTCATGCCAGAAATTTTTAGGCGTTTCCTCTCTTATGTCATCGCTATTACCATACAGCATCCCTCCGTCTTCCAACAGCTACTCACCTTTTACCACTACGGATGAATATGCCGAAGCCGCTGCCACTTCTGATGCAAACAACATTTCTAGACGTTCCATTAAGGTTGATACATCCGCTCCTGAATTATATAAAGTTCTAAACATTCCGTTCTTGTCCCCACCGTCTTTTTCTGTAAATGATTATCTTAGCCGTCTCTGTCATTTTTACAGTTATAGTCCTACTTATGATAAATTTTGTTCAGATTTCATTAGTGACATAGCAGATGCCCTTATATTCAACTTACGGTATATTCAGTTAAAATCTTCATTCGATGACCTTCAAGCACAGTATCCTGCTGTCAAGTTGAAAGCTGTTCAACTGAATCCAAAGTTGCTAAAAGAGGATCAATGGCCTAATTGGAATGAGAAGTCAGACTGCTCTGAACTGATACGCAAATACAACGATATTTACGTTACAGATTTGGATTATCTTCCTTGCGAATACAGCGCATCTTTGAAATCATTTTGCAATACCATTATTCCGACGGACATGATTCATGCCTCTTTTTGTAAATATTCTATGTCTGCTTTCCTCTCCCCCTCTACATCAAACCCATTTTTGACTTTTATAGGATTAAAAGACATCGCTGGTACAGAAAAATACTATACCTCAAGAGCCTTATTCAGCAGCACACATCGAACATTTCGTGCCATGCTAGATGGTCTTAGTTCAGACTTCGATCTTTCTCCAAAATCCGAAGACCGATGGTACTTAGAGAAACTTTTTGGTTTCAATACCGTTGTAGCCCTTTTCCCTTTTTATGGTGAAGAAACCCGTTCCATCCCAGAAGCTTTTGATATTTCTGTTCAAATACTAAAAGTTCTTATGAAGTGCAAACCTCCAAGGCTCCGAATCTATCTAGCCTCCACCGTTTCAACCGCTGCACTCCTAATGAAATATGACAATGAACAGAAAAAGACATCCTGCACAAATCTATATCGTCCAAGTTTTGCCTCCACTTTAATCGAGCCTCTTGCCAAAACCATAGAGTTCTTCAACAGTGCCTATGATGCTCTTCTAAATCTTTCCTATAACTTAGTTCGGGAGCATATCATTGATGCGGAAGACCTTCTTGCTCGAAATGAATCTTCGTTCACTCTCCCGGCCTCGCTCATAGCAAAATCATCTTTCTATCATCTTTCCGTTGAAAATATACAGGCTTGTTCTGCATTGTATACCCCGATTCACATAGAGAAAATGCTTGAATATTTTCCAACCACTGATGCTATTAAAAAGGAATTCAACTTGCGCTCTGATATGTTATCTGGATTTTCTGCATTACAAACCACTGCACTTATAGAAGTCCTTAAAAATTACAAAATCCCACTTCTACCCACAAAAAGCAAACGTTGACTGTTAGTAAATCGGCCTTTGAGCAAATAAAGCTCATGGGCCGATTTTTTTGTCTTACAGCTTACTCCAGATTACGAAAATTTCGTATTTCATCAAATTTATTCGATCTGTGGTATCTTATTCTCACAGAAAGGAGGCCCCAACAATGAGCCAATATTTATCAGAAGATATCAAGCAACCTATCGTTCATAGTCCACCCGGTTTACCCAGAAATGTCTACTTGCTCAAGGCTCCCACAGGATCTGGTAAAACCACCTTCTTTATCAAAGACCTTGTACCGGAGGCCCGACGACGAAGGCAGCAAGTACTCTTGATCGTCAACCGCAGTGTTCTAACAGAGCAGCTCATCAACATCTACCTGAAAGAGTTGGGCATACCGCCCGGAGCTATTGAATTTCCCCAAGAGGGGATTTATCCGCTAGGAGACCTCGTGGTGTGCTCGTACCAGTACATGGCCCGAAGACTTCAAGGCAAGGACACTCCGAACATTAAAATCGGGCCTTTTGAAGCCAAAGAGTACGCCTTTGTGGTTTGTGACGAATGCCACTATTTCATTGCAGATTCGGTGTTCACCACAGATTCGGCTCCTCTCGTGAATCTTCCCAAGGTCTTTGCTCAATCTGTCCGCATCTACGCCTCGGCTACTATGAGCCCTGTCCGAAATGTCATTTTGAAGATGGAGCAAGTTGTAGATTTGGCGGAAAATTTTCCTTATTGGGAAATTTCACCCGGCTTCAGGTATGCCAGAAACAATATGATCTCACAGATATATAGCAACTACAATGGCTTGCTACAACGTGCTCCTTTCTTTGAGGTCATGGGTGCAGAGCCTGATTACAGCTATCTGCACCCTCGCATCCTTGCCGACGGTCAATCCCTTTGGGATGATGTGATCGAACAGTATGAAGCTCATAGTCTTCGTAAGGCGGTTGTTTTTGTTGATTCCAAGAAGCACGGAAAGGACTGCAAAGAAAAGCTAAACAGTCACGGCATCTCCGCTGCCTTTATTGTTTCAGAATCCACGTCCTCTAGGTCATACTCCATGGACGAGTTAGACAAAAAGGTGCTTGAGGAAATCAAGACCAAGAATCGCTTTGAGTCAGTTTCAGTGTTGATTGCCACTTCCGTGCTGGATAACGGCACGAATCTGATTGATAAGGACATTACCCATTTGTACATTTCCGGTACCGAGTACATGGCCGCTGTCCAGCAAGCTGGTCGTGTGCGGATGTATGAAGAAGGCCAAACGCTCGAATTAGTGATTCCACGCAGAGCTAAAAGCTACTTTTCGTCTAGAATCTCCCAATGGAATCGTCAGGAGAATCTACTCGACAAGTGGTTAGATGCTGATGCAAAAACCAGAGAAGATATGTTTTGGAACGGTGAGCTTGAGTTCTTGAGAACAAAGTTCTCTTACAACGAAAGCTCCCATCCGAAAAACAGCATCTTCACGTTTGCCTCTCTCAATTATTACCGTTCTGATGCTCGCGATACTTTACGCAGATTAGAAGGTTCTCCCGATGGATATGTCAAGAAAGCGTTATGTTGGTTTGGCTTCAATTTAAGTGATGCTGTTGACGAAAGCCTTTGTTGCCAAAGTGATGCCATTGAACAGCTCCAGACGTTTCTGGAAGAAACGGCATCAAAACCGCTCAATAAAGAAAGATGGGCCAACTTTCGCCAGCAGTTTCGTCTCTTACACGAAGCAGCCGGAGGAGAAGTTCTTTGTAGCGGAAAGAAAGATCGGACACCGGGAACGCAAGTTATCGAAGAACTTCTTCCATTATATGGCTATCAAGTTAAAACCAGCAACAGACTAAAATTTATCGTTAAGGAGGGTACTTAAAATGATCTATGTTCGCATCTCTAATGAGGGCTATTATGTATCCCTCTCCCGGAAACAAGCTGAAATCGACTTACAGCATTTGCATGGAATTTTACATGAGTGCATCTCATCCAGCGATTGCCTCGATCTTCTCCAACGCGAAGCCAAAAGCCGCCATGCACATCCCCCATCCAAAATCGTGTTGGGAAAGCTTACAAGCTGGGACTATATCCCTTGTTTCATCTGGTCTGAATCTGTCGCAAACACTAAGTTTGTCTTCAAGGGTACTGGTGAGATTCAGGTTTGGTTTGATGAACAACTGGCCGGAACCTATAAGAACTCCTACAACGTAGATTTCAAAAGCAGCCTTATAATCGAAGTGTTGCAAAAAGTAGGCTATATTCCTCTCTATTCCTTTGCTCAGAAGAAACGAGTTTACTTAAATCAATCCGGTGAGATTTGTCAGTGGGTTACAGTTCGCCAGTTATTGCCCCTAGAAGACCAATCCCCTCGCCCAAAACTGTCCAAGCCTTAATTATACTCGCAGACACTTTTATCACCAAGGAGGAAATTTATGAACACCAATCTCAACATTCATTCTGCCACTTTTGCGGTTCCGTTTAACCTCACTGACGACATCAACCGTGATCCCAGTTCCTTGTCTGGCAGTGATACATACACCAAAAAATCTGTTCCATCTGTTCCGCTCTGCGAAAAGTGGCTATTGTCCGTGCCTGAAGCTGCTGCATATTTCGGTATCGGTCAGAACCGAATTTCCGAGCTTGCCTTGCAGGATGGCTGCAAGTTTGTTGTTTTCGTGGGCAATACAAAACGCATCAAACGTAAAAAGTTTGAGGAGTTTCTGGACGAGCAGTACGCCATCTGACACCATATAACGTCCTCTGAAGGACTTGCATAAACCATGCCCACATGATACAATAAAGTGTGTTGTGTGGGCTCTTTTTTCTCAGAAAGGAGCCGCAACATGGGAAAAGATCTTAAAGGAAAAGAGCTTGGGAAAGGACTCGGTCAACGAAAAGAAGATGGCCTGTATTATGCTCGTTGCCGAAATTATCGCGGTGAGCGTAGAGAACGCTGCTTCAAGACCCTGCCAGAAGCCAAAAATTGGCGGCAAGAACAGCTCTATCTACGCTTACACCCCGAAAGCCGAGCTGTAGTATCACCCGACATGACTGTGAACGCATGGTTTAACCGCTGGCTCAAAGATGTCGTTTGCAACCGTGCCCCGAATACGCTTCGGAATTACCGTGAACGCTACGAACATAATGTTCAGCCGTTTATCGGTTCTATGCTGTTGCGAGATGTCAAACCTATGGACTGCCAGATGATCCTGAATGCCATGGAGAGCGACTACGCTGGTTCTACCATCCGCCAGACTTATATGACCATGGGCACATTTTTCAAGAGTGCCAAAGATAATGGCTTCATCGACCGTCATCCTATGGATGGTGTTCGCTATACGAAACCTGTCCGGGCGGTTGATGACATCCACTTTCTGACTGTGGATGAGCAGAAACGGTTTCTGGAAGCTGCCAAAGGCTCCCACAACTATGCTCAGTACGCACTGATTCTGGAAACTGGCTTGCGTACTGGTGAAATGATCGGTCTGACATGGGATGCTATTGACTGGGAGAAACGCACCCTGACGGTCAACAAGACCTTGGAGTTCCGCTACAAGCAAGACGAATGGCGAGCTGGCCCTCCGAAAACGGAATCCAGCTATCGCACCATTCCTTTGACTGACACCGCTTACGGCATCCTGCGGGAAATCTACGACACCAGAGAATACCGCAACGAATCGAACGGCCTGTCCACTGTCCTGACCTTTATGGATCGTAAGACTGGTCAGAAGCGAAAGTTGGTCATGCGTGATCTGGTGTTCATCAACTGGCGCACCGGAATGCCTGCCAAGAACAGCTCCTACGACACTCACCTCTACAAGCTGTGCGATGATGCGGGAATCAAGCGTTTCTGTATGCACGCTCTACGCCATACATACGCTACCCGCGCCATTGAGAGTGGAATGCAGCCCAAAGTCCTGCAAAAGCTGCTGGGTCATGCCAGTATCACGACCACCATGAACCGCTATGTTCATGTGACAGACGATTCCATGAAAGAGGGTGTAGCGCAGTTCGCAAAGGCGCAGGAAGCACAAAAAGGGTGAGAAAAGGGTGAGTGAATCCGATCTGCCCACCCAACGCCAAATTCAGTTTTCGCAAAAAACAACTTATATTCGTTTAATATAGCTGTTTATCATCTACATCATAAAAGGAGAAATCATAACTATGAAATTAGGTATCGTCGGCCTGCCGAACGTCGGCAAGTCCACTCTGTTCAATGCCATCACCTCCACCAAGAACGCAGAAGCCGCAAACTATCCCTTCTGCACCATCGAGCCGAACAGCGGCATCGTAGCCGTGCCGGACAAGCGTCTGGACAAGCTGGCCGAGATCTGGCAGACCAATAAAAAGACCCCTGCCATCGTGGAGTTCGTGGATATCGCGGGCCTTGTAAAGGGTGCCAGTCAGGGCGCGGGCCTTGGCAACAAGTTCCTGGGCCACATCCGCGAGTGCGATGCCATTGTGCATGTGGTGCGCTGCTTTGACGATGACAACATCATCCATGTGGTGGAGGATGTTTCCAAGGCTGAGGCCGTGGACCCCATTGCCGACATCGATGCCATCGACTACGAGCTGATCCTGTCCGACCTTGAGGTGGTGCAGAACCGCGCAGGCCGCATGGCAAAGGCTGCCAAGAGCGGCAACAACAAGGGTGCTGCCGCCGAAGCCGCATGGCTGCAGCAGCTGGCCGACCACCTGAGCGCCGGCAAGCCTGCCCGCAGCTTCGATTTTGACGAGGGCGATGCCGAGCAGCAAGCTGTTCTGCACGAGATGGGTCTGCTGAGCGCAAAGCCGGTGCTGTACGCCTGCAACGTGGGCGAGGACGACCTGATGGAGGGCATCGAAAACAACAAGTATGTCCCGCTGGTGGCCGCACGCGCCAAGGAAGAGGGCGCACGCTACATTCCCATCTGCGCCAAGACCGAGGAGGATATCGCCGACTACTCTCCCGAGGAAAAGAAGGCTTTTCTGGCTGAAATGGGCATTGAAGCCAGTGGTCTGGACAACCTCATCACTGCCAGCTATGATCTGCTGGGCCTGATTTCCTTCCTGACCGACGGCAAGAAGGAGTGCCGCGCATGGACCATCCGCAAGGGCACCAAAGCACCGCAGGCTGCCGGCAAGATCCACAGCGATTTCGAGCGCGGCTTCATCCGTGCCAGCGTCATTGGCTACAGCGATCTGGAAGCCAACAACTTCGATTACGCCGCCGTCAAGGCCAAGGGCCTGCAGCGCACCGAGGGCAAGGAATACGTTGTCAACGATGGCGATGTGATCGAGTTCCTGTTCAACGTCTGATTTTCGGCAAAGATGTCACTTCCGGTTTCGCCCCTTCCCGTGAAAAAGTAAGTTCCAAAAGCCCGCAGGCTTTTGGAACTTACAAAATTAAAAATAACTTTCCGCTATATATGGCCAGAGCGCACGCGTCGGCCATTTAAAATCGTAAAAGAGGTTTCCTATGATTTTCGGTATTATGGGCGCAATGCCCGATGAAGTCGATCAGCTGTGTGCAAAGCTGGAGAATGTCACCGTGGAGCCCTACGGCGGCGTGGATTACCACAAGGGCACGCTGGCCGGCAGACAGGTGGTGGTGTGCTGTGCCGGCATGGGCAAGGCCAATGCCGCCGCCACCACGCAGGTGCTCATCACAAAATTCGGCGCGGAGAAGATCATCTTTTCCGGCATCGCAGGCAATATGACCTCGAAGATCGGCATTGGCGATGTGGTCATCGGCAAGACCGTGCTGTACCACGACGCACAGCTGGACATGATCTGCCAGAACCCGCCGTTCCTCAAGGAATACACCGGCGACCCGGAGCTGATCGCTGCCGCCGAAAAAGCCTGCGCCGAAGCGGGTGTGAAGGCTCTGGTGGGCAAGATCGCCACCGGCGACCTGTTTGTGGGCGACAGTGAAACCAAGGCTGCCATTGAAGCCAAATGCGCCCCCGACTGCGTGGAGATGGAAGGTGCCGCTGTGAGCCAGATTGCCGCCAAGAACGGTGTGCCCTGCGTCATCCTGCGCGCCATGAGCGACAACGCTGACGAGGACGGCCACGAGGTGCTGGTGGTGAAAAAGTTCAGCATTGCGGAATATGTAGCCACCGCCACCAAGATCGTGGCAGCAATGGTGGAAGCACTGTAAAAAAGAACC
The DNA here is from genome assembly GCF_009679665.1 of Faecalibacterium sp. BIOML-A4. NCBI lineage: Bacteria > Bacillati > Bacillota > Clostridia > Eubacteriales > Oscillospiraceae > Faecalibacterium > Faecalibacterium sp. BIOML-A4. The sequence goes on from NZ_WKZG01000018.1 coordinate 78,538, forward strand.
CTCTCAGTCAATGCTTCGCATTGCCAGCTCCCCCGAAAGGGGGAGCTTTTGACATTCCGGAAACGTTTTCCGTTTTGCCAATGGCTCGCCCTTCGGGAGAGCTGGCGAACAAAGTGAGCCTGAGAGGGTTTTCTTTTACAAGAACTGTTCCAGCTTTACCCGGCTATCCTCCTGAAACTCCTGCAGTCTTTGAGCAAGACGCTTTGCGCCGGGCGCGGCATTGGGGTAATCCTTCTGGGCCTTTACGCAGTCCACCACCCCCATGCCGCTGCCCTGTGTGAGCATCTCGGCCAGATTGCGGGTGGACTTGTCCGTGAGGGTCTTCATACTGATGCCCATTTTCGTGTTCAGCTTTGCCATGGCGCTCTGCCCCTGCGCGGTGCCGCCGCAGGCCTCGATGGCGGTGTGCGCTTCCTGATTGAGCTGGTGGTACACATTGCGCTGGCGCAGCAGCTCGGCCTTGAACTGCACATCGTCGGTCATCGGCACGATCTGTTCCAAGGTGTTCTTGCCCATCTCGGTATTCTGCACCACGGCTTCCAGCAGGTTCAGGTTGTCGTTTTTCTGGTTTTCCATACAAAAAATCCCCCTTCTGGCCTTAGTCTGCGCCAAAAGGGGGATTTTATACACTGGTTTTATTCTGCACGCATCTGATCGCCGCCGGCGTTCTGTGCCTCCCGCAGGCGTGCGTCGCACAGCTCGTACAGCGCCTGCCAGTTCTTGGCCTGCACATCCTCAAAGCTCGCCACGCCGCAGCTCAGGGTAAAGGGTACCCGGCGCATCATGCCGGTGGTGGTGATGCATTCCCGGGGCATCTGCCGATACAGGTTCTGCATTTCCTCTGCCAGCTGCTTGCCGTCGGCGTCCAGACAGCCCACCGCAAAGATGCTGCCGGTCAGGCGGCAGACCACGCGGGTCGCAGGGGTATCAAAGTTCTTTTTCCACTGGTTGCCCACAAAGCAGTGCAGCTGGTCCATCACAGGCTGGCCGTAGGTATCCCGCAGCTTCTGGCCATTGTCGATGCTCACCAGCGCCACAGCCGCCTTGCGGCCCTGCGCTGCACACTGCTCCAGCTTTTGGGCAAACACCGTTTCCAGATAGCGGCGGTTGTACACACCGGTAAGGAAATCGTGGCTCATATCCTCGCGGCACAGTTCCCGCTCCCGGGGTGTCATGCGCTCTTCCGGCAGCACATTGCCTGCCAGCGGTGCGCACATTTCCAGCTCCCAGCATTTGCCGTCCGCTTCCACTCTGCGGTGCAGCACACAGTCCACACGGCCATTGCGCAGCTCGTAGTCCACCCGCAGGCCATCGTCCTGCCAGCCGTCACAAAGCGGTGCTTCGGTCAGGGTCACTGCCTCAAATACGGCCTGCGCTGAGCGCGCAAGTTCCCGTAGATCCTGCTCGGTACATTCTTTCTTCATGTAATTTTCCCCATCATCTGCGCACGCGGCGCTCCCGTATCCCGCGTGCAGTCACCTGTTCCCCATACGTTCAGGAACCATCTGCCGCATTATGCATCCCGCGCCCGCCCTGTTTCCGGAAATGCCGGGAACGCATCAGGCAAAGAAAAATGGCATAATGCCGCTTTAGCAACATTATACCATTCAGCTTCCGATTTTACCAGCAAAACGCACAATTTTCTGCCGGAGTTTTTATATTTTCGTCAAATTGCTAAGCTCCCGCCGCTCTGTGCCTTCTGTTTATACGCGGCAGTACACACTGCACTCGTCGTGGATGGTCTTGGCCAGTGCCTTGGCGGCAAAGCCGTCAGCGGCGCGCCATGCCCAGTTTCCGCCCAGCTTGCCGGGGGTATTCAGGTGTGCTTCCGCACCCAGACCCAGCCAGTCGTACATAGGGATGATGGCCCGGTCAGCCACCGACCCCAGCGCTGCGCGCAGCAGAGCGATGCGGACATCATCGGTCCGGATAGCCGCCAGCTCCTTTGCGGTGGGCTTTACGCCGGTCAGGTGCAGGTAAGCGGCAGCGGCAGCCTTTTCCTTTTCGGAAGCGCCGTTCTCCCACCAGTCGGTCAGGGTGGTGTTATCGTGGGTGCCGGGATACACCACGCTGTTCTTGACGTGGTTGTGGGGCAGATACTCGCTGTCCCCGCCGCTGAAGGCGAACTGCAGCACCTTCATGCCCGGGAAGGTGCTGTCGGCCAGCAGCTTTCGCACGCTGGGGAACAGTTCACCCAGATCCTCGGCAATGATGGGCAGCTTGCCAAGGGCAGCTTCCAGCGCATCGAACAGCTCCATGCCGGGGCCGTTCTCCCACTTGCCGGTGCGGGCGGTGGTGCTGTCCGCCGGGATGGCCCAATAGGTATCGAAGCCGCGGAAGTGGTCGATGCGCAGCAGGTCGTAGATGCCCAGTGCGTGGCGCACCCGGCGCACCCACCACGCGTAGCCGGTCTTTTTGTGGTAGGCCCAGTTGTACAGCGGGTTGCCCCACAGCTGACCGTCAGCAGAGAAGTAATCCGGCGGGCAGCCCGCCACACGGGCAAAGCCGCCGTCGGCATCCAGCTCAAACAGCGCGCCGCCCACCCATGCATCCACCGAGTCGGCAGAGACGTAGATGGGGATGTCGCCCAAAATCTGCACGTCCTTTTTGTTGGCGTAAGCCTTCACCGCCTGCCACTGGGCCGCAAACTTGTACTGCACGAACTTCCAGAAGCCGATCTCCTCCTCGTTTTCGGCGGCAAAGGCAGCAAGGGCCTTCTTGTCGCGCAGGCGGTAGGGCTTGTCCCACTCCACCCAGTTCTTCATGCCGTTGGCCACTTTCAGGGCCATGTACAGGGCGTAGTCGTCCAGCCATTCCTCATTGGCGAGGGTAAAGGCATAATAATCATCCGGGAAGTAATAGCTGCAGCCGTGCAGCCCGGCGCACTGCTTGCGCCATGCGGCGTAGGCGGTGCGCAGGACTTTAAAGCGGCTCACATACAAAGTGCCGTAGTCCACCTCTTTGGGGTCTGTGCCCCATTTTTCGGCCTTGAGCTGGGCGGCGGTGAGCAGGCCTTCTTCCTTCAAAGCGTCGAGGTCGATAAAATAGGGGTTGCCCGCAAAGGCCGAGCAGCTCTGATAGGGGCTGTCACCGTAGCCGGTGGGACTGAGTGGCAGGATCTGCCAGATCTTCTGGCCCGCTTGTGCCAAAAAATCCACAAACTTGAATGCTTCCTTGCCAAAGCAGCCAATACCGTAAGGGCCGGGCAGGCTGGACACCGGCATCAGGATTCCACTTTCACGCATGCTATTACCTTCCTCATTTTTAACATTTTATGGGAATATCGTTGTTTCTTATCATAACATATCCGCAGACTATTTTCCACAGGCAAAAAACGTGGTATACTTATTTTTAAACTGGGTGTGTATCCCTTTTTCGATTTTAAATAGCCTCCGCTTTCGCTCTGGCTATGTTCAGCGGAATCCAGATTTTTTATTTCGCGTTTGTCGCGGCCTGCGGAACTTGTCGGGGCAAGGCCCCGCCATCTGCTGACGCAGACCGCTCGCCGCTTAAAAGCCCCACCGGGGCTTTCATTGCTGCGCAAACGCGGTCCGCTCCAAACGCATTTTCACCAGAAGGGCCGAAACCGGCAGATGCAGTAAAATCTCTTTTGTTGTTGGCCTTTACGGTCCCTTGCGTGAAAAAGCAGAATTGGAACGACCGCAGTCGTTCCAATTTTGCAAAAATAAAAATAAATTTTCCGCTGAATATGGCCAGAGCCTGCGGCGGCCATTTTAAATCGTCAAACTGCACCCTGAACAGGAGGTACCCGCGCCATGCAGCGCACAGAAAAATACTTTGAACAGGACGCTTTCCGCACCCAGTGCGAAAGCACCATCCTTGCCGCAGAGCCGGACGAAAAGACCGGCGGCGGGCGCATTGCGCTGGACGGCACGGTGTTCTACCCGGAGGGCGGCGGTCAGCCTGCCGACCGGGGCACCCTGACCCTGCCGGACGGTGCCACGCTGAATGTGACCGATGTGCACGAGCATGACGGCATCCTCTGGCACAGCGTGGACGCTCTGCCGGAAAGCGCTGTTCCCGGCACTGCCGTTTCCGGCTGCATCGACTGGGAATGGCGGTTTGACAAAATGCAGCAGCACACCGGTGAGCACATCCTTTCCGGCATCCTGCACCAGATGTTCGGGGCCGAGAACGTGGGCTTCCACATCGGTTCCGAGGCTGTGCGCATGGACACCAGCGTGCCCATTTCTGCCGAGGGCCTGCAGGCAGCCGAGCTTGCCGCCAACCGCATCGTGTGGCAGGATGTGCCGGTGCTGGTCAGCTACCCCACCCGGGAGGAGCTTGCCGCCCTTGTCTACCGCTCCAAAAAGGAGATCGAAGGGCAGGTGCGCATCGTGACCATTCCCGGTGCGGATGTCTGCGCCTGCTGCGGCACCCACACCCGCACCACCGGACAGGTGGGACAGATCAAAATTCTGGCCAGCGAGAACTACAAGGGCGGCGTGCGGCTGAGCGTGGTGTGCGGCCAGCGGGCATTGCTTGCTGCACAGGCTATGCGCCAGCGGCAGGCAGAGATCGGGGCGCTGCTCTCGGCCAAGGCCGACCAGACCGCTGTGGCGGTGCATCGCGTCTACGATGAGTATACTGCGCTCAAGTTTACACACTTTGGCGTATGTTCTCAGCTGTTCGATGCACTTGCCCAGCTGGCAAACCCCGGTGAGGATGCCATCCGCACAGTGCCCGGCCTTGACCCGGACGGCCTGCACCGACTGGCGGTGCGCCTGACCGAAGCCACCACCGGTCTCTGCGCCGCCCTGACCCCCACCGAAAAGGGCACCGGCTACTGCATCGCACAGGCAGACGGCGATGTGCGCGCCCTGACCAAAGCCCTGAACGCCGCCCTGAACGGACGCGGCGGCGGCAAGCCCGGCATCTGTCAGGGCAGCTGCGCCGCTGCACCGGAACAGGTGGAGGAATTTTTGCGGGAGCAAAACCGGTAAGCATCCTCGCCCTCTCCGTCTTTGCTTCGCAAAGCCACCTCTCCCAAAGGGAGAGGCTTTGGCAGTACGGAAAACCTTCCGGCTTTGCCAAGGGCTCCCCCTTTGGGGGAGCTGGCGCGTCAGCGCCTGAGAGGGCGAGCCACGTTAATTTTAAGGAGAACAACAAACTATGAGAATGCGTTTCAAACCCTATGCCCACGACGAGCTGATGGCAGCCGACTTCCATGTGCACGAGCCGCTGATCTGGGGCGGCAAGTGGCACGCCCAGTACGCCCGCCCGGAGCAGCCCTTTGTGCTGGAACTGGGCTGCGGCAAAGGCGGCTTCATCTCCCAGCTGGCCTGCGCCCATCCGGAAAACAACTATCTGGGCATCGATATCACCGATAAGGTGCTCATCCTCGCCAAGCGCAAGATCGAAGCCGCCTATCAGGCTGCGGGCCGCCCCATCGACAACGTGAAGATCATGAGCACCGACATCGAGCGCATCAAGGGGGTCATTACCGCCGAGGATACGGTCAGCCGCATCTACATCAACTTCTGCAATCCGTGGAGCAAGAACGGCTCTTCCCACAAGCACCGTCTCACCTACCCGCGCCAGCTTATCAACTACCGTGAGTTCCTCAAGGACGGCGGCGAGATCTACTTCAAGACCGACGACGATGATCTGTTCCGCGACAGTCTGGAATACTTCCCCGCTTCCGGCTACGACATCGAGTGGATGACCTTTGACCTCCATGAGAACGAGCCGGAGTGGAACATCCGCACCGAACACGAGGGCATGTTCACCGAAATGGGCATCAAGATCAAGGCCCTGATCGCCCGCAAGGACCCGGACCCCGCCAGCGTGACCTGGATCGAGCCGAAGATCCTCAAGCGTCAGGCCCGCGAAGCGGCCGAGGCCGAGGCTGCTGCCAAGGCTGCACAGGAAGGCGAAGGCAATGAATGACCCCTGCGAGATCTGCCTGAACAATGTGCAGGACGAGTACGGCAGCTGGTACTGTGCTCAGGGCGGCTGTCTGGACGAGGACGAGATGGCCCGCTATCTTTCCCGCAGCACAGCTGCCTGCCCGTTCTTTGAGTCGGGCGATGAATACAAGATCGTACAAAAACAGAACTGACCTGCACCGCAGCATGATTCTCACAGGAGGTGTTTTATGCTCAACTTTCTCACGACCACCACAGTATGCGGCTTTTCGCTGTATCATGTGCTGGCCTTCTTCCTCATTTATTCCTGCACCGGCTGGTGTCTGGAGGTCATCTTTGCCGCCGCCACCACCGGTCAGCTGGTGAACCGCGGCTTTCTCAACGGCCCGGTGTGCCCCATTTACGGCTTCGGCATGGTCATCGTGCTGTTCACCCTGACCCCTTTGCAGGACAGCGTCCTGCTGCTGTACATCGGCGGTGTCATCCTGCCCAGTGCGCTGGAACTGGTAGGCGGCTGGGCACTGTATAAGCTTTATCACACCCGCTGGTGGGACTACAGCGACTTTCCCTTCAACATCGGCGGCTACATCTGTCTGGAATTCAGCCTGCTGTGGGGCGTGGGCACGCTGGTGGTCATGCGCATCGTCCACCCAGTCGTCGCCGGTCTTGTGGATATGGTCCCGCCCTTTGTGGGCTTTGTCGTTATGTGTGTGCTCTATGCAGTCTACGCGGCAGACGTAGTCGTTACGGCCTTTGCCGCCTCCGGTCTGGCCAAGACGCTGGATGCCATGGAGCAGCTGGCCGACAGTATCCATGCCGTCAGCGATGCCATGACCCAGCTGCTGGGCACCACCACCCTGAACGCCGACCAGAAGCTGGACGAGCAGCGCCTGCAGCTCAAGCTTGCTGCCGCCGAGGCCCGCGAAGCCGCACCGAAAAAGCGCGCCCTGCGTGAAACGCTGGCCGCCGTCCGTGCCAAGACCGAAGAGGCCCGCGAGGCCGCAAAGCGTGCTTCCGAGATCGCCAAGCTCAACACGGCCGAAGCCGCCAAGGCTGCACAGCTGGCCGCCAAGGGCACGATGGAGCGCGCTGCCGAGCTGCTGCGTCTGGAACAGCTGGCCGAGGAGCTGCAGGCCCGCAGCGATGAAATGCAGGCCCAGCTGCTGCGCACCCCCCGCATCGTTGGCCCGCGCCGCATGCTGCGCGCCTTCCCCGGCCTGAAGCATGGCGTAAAAAAGACCACCCTCAAGGCCCTGCGCCTTGGTCTTGCCCGCCGGGAAAGCCCCGAAGAAGAACCGAAGAAAAACGGCTCCGACACCCGCAAGGATGCCTGAGACCGCTGCCCAAAAGACCGCTGCACAGGAATGCAGCGGTCTTTTTATGCCCCGCCTTCCGGACCCGTCTGGTGTTCCGTTCTTTTTTGCCGCAATGTCGCAATGTTTTAAATATCTATTTTCAAAGGTTTAAAATCGTGCTATACTGTTTTCTAAAATGCCATATTTTGTCGAAAACATCCAACAGCGAGGGATTTATCATGTCCGAAGAACTGAAGTCGAATGAAAATGTCGGCGCACTGCAACCCGATGCACTTGCACAGATCGCATCGGTAGACCCCAGCCCGGCCGTAGGCGGTATGCACCCCTTTACTCCGGCCATGCTCAGCTGTCTCAAGAAGCAGCGTCAGCTGCTGAGCGAGCTGGAGCACGCCCTGAAAAATCACGAGTTCTGCTTCTTTCTGCAGCCCAAGTGCAACAGCATGACCCGCGCCATCGTGGGCATGGAAGCACTGGTGCGCTGGAACCACCCCACCCGCGGCTGCGTGCCCCCGTCTGAGTTCATGCCCCTGCTGGAAAGCACCGGCCTTGTGACCCAGCTGGATCAGTACATCTGGGAGTCTGTCTGCAAGACCCTGCACAAGTGGCAAGAGAGCGGCAGCAATCTTGTGCCTGTATCTGTGAACGTTTCTGTGGTGGATATCGTCAATCTGGACGTGCCGCAGATCTTCTCCAACCTTGTGGAAAAGTATCAGCTGGAGCCCAAGCTCCTGCTGGCCGAGATTACCGAGACCATGCTGGCCGAAAACGCTTCTCTGGTGGAAAACACCATCCAGGGCCTGCACCGCAAAGGTTTCTCTGTGATGATGGACGACTTTGGCAGCGGCTATTCTTCGCTGAATATGCTCAAGGACACCAACGTGGATGCCATTAAGCTGGACATGAAGCTCATCGACATGAACCAGCAGAACCGCAGCAAGGGCGTGCAGATCGTGGAATCGGTGGTGGATATGGCCCACCGCCTGAATCTGCCCATCATCGCCGAGGGCGTGGAAACGCCGGAGCAGGTCTCCATGCTGCAGGCCGCCGACTGCCTGTATACGCAGGGCTATTACTTCTACAAGCCCATGCCGGTGGAGAATGCCGAGGCCCTGCTGGCCCAGCCCAACAGCGAGGATTACTGGGATATGCGCCGCGACCTGATGCGCCATGACCGCCGGGTCCCCGTCTCCGACAGTGAGCAGACCGCACTGGCACTGCAGGCCTACCAGATCTTTGCGGATAATGTGCTGGAGCTTTCCCTGCTGAATCTTTCCACCGGCGAATACCGGGTCATCAAGCGGGATCCGCGCCTGCCCGGTGCGGGTTCGGACACTGAGGAGGACTTTGCCGCTTACTGTGAGCGCATGGTGACGAACAAGGTGATCCACCCGGACGACGCGGAGATGTTCACCGACCAGACCGATCTGGAGGCCCTGCGCTCCGCTGTTTTCAGCACCCAGCAGCCGGAGGCCTACCGCTTCCGCAAAAACGTGTCCGGCCAGTTCGTGTGGATCACCATGGAGTTTCTGCCCTGCCGCAACTGCTGCGCCCAGAACCCATGGGCCACCGTGGTGGTGCGTGAGGATGCACAGGCCGACCATCTCAGTGAGGAGCTGGACTTCTCCTACAGCCACGACACCCTGACTGGCCTGCTGAACCGCAGCCTCTTCGAGACCGATCTGCGGACGCTGCAGTCCAGCGAATACGACTCCATGGTGTGCACCTACATCGATGTGGTGGGCCTGCACGAGATCAACAACCATCTGGGCCACCGCAGCGGCGATGCCATGCTCTGCTTCATTGCCAATGCGGCCCGCAAGTTCTTTGTTTCCAGCCGCATCTACCGCATCGGCGGTGACGAATTCGTGATCTTCACCCCGAACCAGCCGCCCTACAGCGTGTGGGTGGCTGTGGACAAGATGCGTGCTTTCCTGCGCGCGAAGGAATATGAGATCTCGGTGGGCATCCAGAGCACCAACGACCTGCACCGGCTGGACGATGCCATGAATCAGGCCGAAGCTGCCATGCGGCAGGACAAGCAGGCCTATTATGCCCGCAACGGCCAGGAGCGCCAGCTGCGGGGCCTGAACGAGAAGCTGGAGCAGACCCTGACCGAAAAGCGGGATGCCGAGCATTTTCTGCGGGTCCTTGCCCCCAAGTACAAGAGCGTGTTCGTTGTGGATCTGAAGACCGACCGTATGCGCGGCGTGATCGTCCCGGACTATTTCCAGAAAATTCTGGACACCTCCGGCGGCTCTTTCCTCGCCGTTCTGCAGCAGTACCGTGATACGCAGGTGCAGCCCGCCTACCGCGAGAGTCTGGCGGACCTGCTGGACTACAACTATATCCGCAGCAAGGTCCTGACCGGCGACATCGTGGAGCACACCTATAAAAAGACCGACGACACCACCTTCCGCGTCAAGGTGACACCCTACTCCAGGAGTGGCTCTCATATCGATGAAACGCTCTGGATCTTCTCGGATGAAGGGGCATCCCTTACCCCTCCCCAGACAAAATAAGTGATTAAACGTTAAAAAAATCGGAAACGACTGCGGTCGTTTCCGATTTTTGTTTTTACAGAAAAGTTGTGCCGGGTGCCCAGAGCCAAGCGGAGGGCATTTTAAATGGTCAGGCCCACAGATTTTCCGGGTACTGGCCCTCTGCCGTTTTGCGGGCGATGGCTTCCACCACCAGCGGCTTGTCCTCACGGTAGGTAACGCCGTACCATTTATCCGTGCTGCGCAGCACTTGAATTTTTGCCTTGCCCTCTTCGATCAGCTCCGTGACCACCAGCGGCAGGAAATACTCACACTTGAGCGGGTTTTTAGGCAGATTTTCGGTCAGCCAGCCCGCAAAGCGCTGCTCGGCTTCGTCCAGAAAGCTTTTGCCAAAGCCCCACAGGTTCATGCTCACCGGGGTATCGCCGGGCAGATCGGTCCAGCTTGCGCCGCCGTCCTCGGTGAAGTGTACGCCGTTTTCGTACGTTTCAATGCGGGTGCGTTCGGTCACACTGTGCAGGGTGCCGTCGGGTTCGGTCACGCATACGCCGCGGGCCACGCTGCCATTCTCGGAGACAGTGTTCCGGAGCAGATAGCTTACCATGCAGTAGTCGTAATAGCTGCCGTCCTCGTGGGTGGACAGGTAATCATACATCACCCGGAAGGCCTCCGGGCCGTAATAATCATCGGCATTGATGACTGCAAACGGGCCGTCGATGAGGTCCTTTGCCGCCAGAACGGCGTGGCAGGTGCCCCAGGGCTTGACACGGCCCTCCGGAACGGCAAAGCCTGCGGGCAGCTCATCCAGCTGCTGGAAGGCGTATTTCACGTTCATGGCCTTGGATACACGCTCGCCGATGGCTGCCTTGAAAGCATCCTCGATCTCATGCTTGATAACAAAGATCACCGTCTCAAAGCCTGCGCGGCGGGCATCGTAAAGGGAATAATCCACGATCACCTGACCGTTCGGCCCCACCGGGTCGATCTGCTTCATGCCGCCGTAGCGGCTGCCCATGCCAGCCGCCATGACCACCAGTACCGGTTTGTTCATATAAGGTTCCTCCCCCTGTTCAGGCCGCAGCTGCGGCAGAATATTTATTGTCTCATTATACTCCATTTTGGACAGAAAAACAATTTGAAATGGCTCCGCCTCAGGGAAATCAATTTTTGCAGCTTGATCCGGATTAAAAGCGCCGTGCCAGCTCTCGGGTGACTGACCCTCTCAGTCATCTCGCTTTGCTCAATGCCAGCTCCCCCTTTCGGGGGAGCTGGCAAAACCGTCAGGTTTTGCCTGAGAGGGTTCCGCCAATCGCGGCTATCCGTTTGGGCCTCTGTGTGAAAATGAGTTTGTCGCGGGCCGCAGGCCGCGACAAACTCAAAAATATAAAATTCATTCCGCTGATAATGGCAGAGCGAAGCGGAGCCATTTTTCAATCGCCCCTTCGTTCTGCAAGCTAAAATTTCCAAAATATGCAATTTATTCTTGCAAAAGTATTGTTTTTGCCATGTAAATATTGTATAATGGCGGCGTCAATGCAGGTTTTACCTGTCAAAAAGTGTCCTTTAGTGAAAGCAAAGCTTTCCAACACGATCAAGAAAGAGGTATTTTATCATGAATGAAGCCGTTACCAAGCGCTTTCTGCTGTATTTCCGCCTGATGCTGCTGGTGTGGATCCTGATCGCCAATGCCATCATCCATGTGACCGGCCTGGAGTACAGCTGGCTGATCTTTCTGAGCAATATCATGATGTTCACGCTGGAAGGCGATGTGAAGGATCGCTTCGTCACCGTTGAGCTGGGTGGTCTTGTGGGTCTGATCCTCACTGTGATCGCTCTGCTTTCCATCACGGCCCTGACCCCGGTGCTGGGCAGCTTCTTCGGCTTCCTCATCCCGCTGGCCGTGGTGCTGTTCATCCTCATCATCCTGCACCCCTACGCACCCAAGGTGCTGAACAACGTGGGCTTTGCCTACCTGACTGTGGCCTGCATCGACACCACCGCTCTGGCCACCCACCTGCCCCAGTTCTTCATCACCTTCATCGTGGGTTCCGTTCTCTTCAACGGCGTGTGCGTGCTGCTGATGAAGCCTGCCAAGGCTCTGGCCGTCAAGAGCGTCCAGAAGGAAAACGTGTAACTCTCTTTACGGAGTATATAACATAAGCGAAGGCCCCGTTCCGATCGGAACAGGGCCTTCCCGTTTATGTGTTGTTATTTGCCGAAAATTGCACACTGTCGATTTTTGTGCTATACTGGTCGCGCTGCCCTTCCCATTCTGGCATCAGAAGGGGGTGAGGACCGATGAACTCAATTTTAGGCAACTTTCTCGTGGCTGTCGCAGCGCAGGTAACGGCAAACTATCTGTGCAAGTGGCTTGATAGTCACCGCAAGGGCAAGTAAGCACAAGAACCCCCTTGGAGCGGCAACTCCGAGGGGGTTCACTTTTGTGTGAGACCGATGCAATACTCAATCTCTATCAACTTTCTCTACCCTTATTATATGCATCCTTGCAAAAAAGTCAAGGCGGCGGTATTTTTTTCAGTTTGCGGCATCCATACGGATCCTTACATTCGTTGTTGCCATGCAAAAAAAGCGCCGCTCTCCCCTGCCGGGAAAGCGGCGCTTTGTGTTTTGCAGTGTCTGCTTACAGGCTGCGGTTGCGGATCTCGGCAGTCACCTTTGCGATGAACGCATCCAGCTCCATCGTGGTGGTCTCGCCCTTGCGGTCACGCACCGAGATGTTGCCTGCCTCGGCTTCCTTGGCACCCAGAACCAGCATATACGGCACACGGTCCACCTGCTGTGCCTCGCGGATCTTGTAGCCGATCTTCTGGTTGTCGTCGTCCAGCACAACACGGACACCGGCTTCCACCAGCTTTTCGGTCACGCCCTCGGCGTAGTCCAGCGTCTTTTCGGAGACGGGCAGCACCTTGACCTGCGTGGGAGCCAGCCAGGTGGGGAACTTGCCCTTGGTCTCTTCGATCAGGTAAGCCATGAAGCGGTCCAGAGAGCCCAGGATGGCGCGGTGCAGCACCACGGGGGTCTTTTCGGTGCCGTCCTTGTCCACGTAGGTCAGGTGGAACTTTGCGGGCAGGCAGAAGTCCAGCTGGCAGGTGGACAGGGTGTACTCGGCACCCACGGCGGGCTTGACGTTCACGTCCAGCTTGGGGCCGTAGAAGGCAGCCTCGCCGATCTCCTCGGTGAAGTGGATGCCCAGCTCGGTCAGCACTTCGCGCAGGGCCTGCTCTGCATGGTTCCACATGGCATCATCGTCGTGGTACTTCTTCTTATCGGCAGGATCACGCAGGCTCAGCACGCAGCGGTAATCGGTAATGTTGAAGTCCTTGTACACCTCAAAGATCAGGTCGCACACGTTTGCGACCTCGCTCTTGATCTGCTCCGGGGTGCAGAACAGGTGAGCATCGTTCTGGCAGAAGTGACGGCCGCGCTCGATGCCCTTCAGGGTGCCGGAGGACTCGTAACGGAAATCGTGGGCGATCTCACCGATGCGCATGGGCAGGTCACGGTAAGAATGGGGACGATTTGCGTAGATCATCATGTGGTGGGGGCAGTTCATCGGGCGCAGAACATAGCTCTCGCCCTCCATCTCCATGGCGGGGAACATGTTCTCACGGTAGTGATCCCAGTGACCGGAGGTCTTATACAGGTTCACAGTGCCGATGCAGGGAGTCATAACGTGCAGGTAGCCGCGTGCACGCTCCTTCTCCTTGATATAGTTCTCCAGCTCCTGCCAGACGGTGTAGCCTGCGGGCAGGAACATGGGCAGGCCGCGGCCAACCAGATCGTCGGTCATGAACAGGCCCATTTCCTTGCCGATCTTGCGGTGATCGCGCTCACGGGCCTCCTGCTGCTCCTTCTCCCATGCATCCAGCTCTTCCTGATTGCGGAAGGCCACGCCATTGATGCGGGTGAGCATCTTGTTTTCCTTGTCGTTCTTCCAGTATGCGCCGGACTGCTGGGTGATCTTGAAGGCCTTCAGCGCCTTGGTGTAGGTCAGGTGGGGTCCGATGCACATATCCACGTACTCGCCCTGCTGGAAGAAGCTGAACTCGGTCTCATCGGCCAGATCCGCCATGTGCTCGATCTTGTAGTTCTCCTTGCGCTCTTCCATCAGCTTCACGGCCTCGGCGCGGGGCAGGATGAAGGGCTTGATGGGCAGGTTCTCCTTGACGATCTTGCGCATCTCTTTTTCGATGTTTGCCAGATCCTCGTCGCTGAGCTTCTGGTCGCCCAGATCGACATCGTAGTAGAAGCCGTTCTCGGTAGCGGGGCCGAAGGCAAAGTCAGCCTGCGGATACAGGCGCTTGATGGCCTGCGCCATGATGTGGGCTGCGGTGTGGCGGATAACGTGCAGTTCCTGGTCCTGCGGGCACTCGTCCACATGGCCGTCCTTATAGATGATCTTCATAATGTTTGCTCCTTTGACAGATAAAGTAAAACAAAAAAGCGCTTCATCCCGCACACTTACTCACGGGATGAAGCGCCTGAAAAAATCAGAAACGTTCCACGGTTCCACCCGAATTGCACGCCTCTGCGTGCCACTCGCTGTGCTGTAACGGGCGCACCCGGCAGAGGTTCTCCTCTGCGCTCTGCGGTGGTAGAACTCCGGCACATGGCAGGCTGCTTGCAGCACCCTTGCGGGGCAGCCCTCTCTGGGTCATGGAGAAACGGGAACTCAGTTTGTCCGCATCATCGCTTTTACAGGATGAAACTACGCTGATTGTAGCACGTCCCGCCGAAAAAATCAAGAGACGCAGCCATGAAATTTTTTCTTCATTTTTCTTCCTTCGGCTGCAGGAATTCCGAAAAAAGCTTGCTGGTGCGGAATCCCTGACTGGAATACAGGCTGTGATAGCCGGAGAACATATAGCTCAGGCCGCAGGCCAGAGCCATCAGCTCAAACCCGGCCCCGCTGAACAGCTCAGCCGCCAGTACAATGGAAGCCACCAACGTATTGGTCGCCCCGCAGAACACGCACACCAGACCCACTGCAGCAGAAAAGCCCGCCGGGAGCCCCAGCAGCGGCCCCACCACGCAGCCAAACGTTGCGCCGATGTAAAAGCTCGGCACCACTTCGCCGCCCTTGAAGCCCACGCTCAGGGTCAGCACCGTAAGCACCATTTTGCACACAAAGTCCCACGGCAGAGCCTGCTCCAGCTCAACGGCATCCATAATGACATCCATGCCGGCACCGTTATAGCGGCCCACCCCCATCAGGTAGGACAGCGCCACCACAGCCGCACCGCCTGCAGCAGCCCGCACCCACGGATTCGGCAGCAGTTTGGGGATCTCATGCTCAAAAAAGTGCAGCATCTGGCAGAAAATCACCGCCACCACCGCGCAGCACATGGCCAGCACGGCGGTGCGCACCACCGTCCTGGCATCCAGCGGCGGCGCTTCCATCACAAACCTTGTGGGCGCAATGCCGGCCTTCAGCGAGATGCTGTATGCAATAAGCGCCGCCAGAAAGCCCGGCACGAAGGCCACGGTCAGCATCAGGCCCACATCCACCACCATCATCGCAAACAGGGTCGCGGTCAGCGGTGTACCGAACAGCGCCGAAAAAAATGCCGCCATGCCGCACACGGTAGCCGTGCGGCAGTCATGATTGTTGAAGTGCAGCACCCGGCCGATATTCCAGCCGATGCTGCCGCCCATCTGCAGCGCTGCGCCCTCGCGGCCGGCCGAGCCGCCGCACAGATGGGTGAGCACAGTGCCCAGAAAGATGGCCGGGACCAGCCACGGCGTCACCGAGCTGCCGTCCTGCACGGCCCGCAGCACATCGTTGGTGCCCTTGCCGACACAGCCCGTCGCCTTATACAGAGCCGTGATGGCAATGCCTGCCGCAGGCAGAAGCCATAGCAGCCAGACCTGCTCTGCGCGCTGCTCGGTCACCCATTCCACTGCCAGATGGAACAGCGTTCCGATGCCGCCGCACAGCACGCCGGTGCACACAGCCAGAAGCGTCCACCGGAACAGTGCCAGCAGCGAGACCCGGATCGCTTCCTTATAATGCAGGAACCATTCCTTTATTTTCCACATGTTTCTTCCCCGCACCTCTCTTATTTTCGATCTGATTTTGTCTATATGCGCCAAAACATAACATGTTTTTCTATCAATGTCAACCAAAGAATGGCAAAGGATATTATACAACTTTTACATACCCGGTAAAACAAATGTCAAAAGCCCCGCTTCTTTGTGCGCAGAAGCGGGGCTTTTGATTTGGTTGCCATTAGAGATTTTGGAGTTTTACTCCACATCCTGCAGGGCGGCAAAGTCCTCTTCGCCGGTGCGGATCTTGACCACGCGGGTCACGTTGTACACAAAGATCTTGCCGTCGCCGATATGGCCGGTGTACAGTGCCTTCTTGGCAGCCTCCACCACAGCGTCCACGCTGATCTTGGAGACGATCACCTCCACCTTGATCTTGGGCAGCAGGGTGGTATCCACAGGCACGCCGCGGTACTTTTCGGAAGTGCCCTTCTGGATGCCGCAGCCCATCACCTGAGTGACGGTCATGCCGGTAACGCCCAGATCGTTGAGGGCAGTCTTGAGCTGATCGAACTTGGAAAGCTTTGCAATGATGGACACCTTGTGCATGCCGGTGTCGTACACGCCATCGTGGATCACGGGCGAAGGCTCGCGCACCACAGGAACGGCAGCGCTGATCTGCTTGTCGGTGGCCTTGGTCACATCGTCCTCGCCGAGGTCGGTGTTCTCGTTGGGCACCATGGCAGCAGAGTTTGCATCGGAGATGGAGAAACCAGCGTAAGCGGATGCCAGACCATGCTCGTGGATATCCAGACCGTCGATCTCCACCTCTGCGGGAACGCGCAGGCCGATGAACTTATCGATGAGCTTGAAGATAATGAACATCACAACGACAACGTAGATGTCAACGGTAACGAGGCCCAGCAGCTGGGTGCCCAGCTGTGCCAGACCGCCGCCGTAGAAGAGACCTGCGTGCTCAGTGTTGGCACCGGTGGAGAACAGGCCCACCGCAATGGTGCCCCACACGCCGTTTGCAAAGTGGACGGAAACTGCACCAACAGGGTCATCCACCTTGGCGATGTTATCGAAGAACTCAACGCTCAGAACAACGAGCAAGCCGGCCACAAAGCCGATGAAGAATGCGCCGAACGGAGAAACGGTATCGCAGCCTGCAGTGATCGCCACCAGACCGGCCAGAGAACCGTTCAGGGTCATGGAAACATCGGGCTTGCCGTAGCGCAGCCATGTAAAAATCATGGTCACACAGGTGGCAACGGCTGCAGCAAGGTTGGTATTGAAGCAGACCAGACCGGTCATGGTCATGGCCTCGTCGGTGGCAAGGCTCAGAGAGGAGCCGCCGTTGAAGCCGAACCAGCAGAACCACAGGATGAACACGCCCAGAGCACCGGCGGTCAGGTTGTGGCCGGGAATGGCGTGAGGCTTGCCGTTCTTGTCGTACTTGCCGATGCGGGGACCCAGCATCCATGCGCCCAGCAGAGCGATGACACCGCCCACATTGTGGACTGCTGCAGAGCCTGCAAAATCATGGAAGCCCATGCTCTGCAGCCAGCCGCCGCCCCACATCCAGTGGCCGCAGATGGGGTAGACCACCAGTGAGATCGCAGCAGAATAAACGCAGTAAGCCTTGAAGTTGGTGCGCTCGGCCATGGAGCCGGAAACGATGGTGGCAGCCGTTGCGCAGAACACGGTCTGGAACACGATGTAGACCCACAGCGGGATATCCAGACCCAGATGGCTGTAATCGCCCTGAATGAACGGGTCGAAGCCGCCGATCAGTGCGCCAGTGCCGCCGAACATCAGGCCAAAGCCGATGATCCAGTAGCACGGGGTGCCGATGCAGAAGTCCATCATATTCTTCATCAGAATATTACCGGTGTTCTTGGCACGGGTGAAACCGGCTTCGCACAAGGCGAAGCCCGCCTGCATGAAGTAGACAAGGAACGCTGCAACCAGCGTCCAACAGGTGTTGACGGAGCTGAACATAACTTTCCATACCTCCCACGAATGTGATGCCGCAAGGCCACCAGAACCTTTTGGCGTGTGCGGTGTTCCCCGTGCCGATCGCACGCAGGAACGCTTCATTTGCACTCAGGAGACCCTCTATCTTCCCCCGAGCGGCAATATCCCCGAAAACACAAAAGGCGCTGGCGGAATCAATTCCGTCAGCGCCTTTGCTTTCGATGGCAAGAGTATAGTCCCTTTGTGCAAAAGTGTCAAGGGCTCATGTCAAGGTTTTACGTTTTTCACAACGCAAAGAAAGTTATCACGGCAAAAGTTTGGCAAAACTCTGTTTTCAGCTGCGCACTAGTCATTCTTTTCCGCTTCTGTGTCGTTTTCCGCTTTTTTGCGGCCAGAGCGGTGTCCGCCCTGCATTTCCCAGTGCAGCATCAAGCTCATCATGGCGCGCAGTGCAAAGGTAGCAGCCAACGGCACCACCGACTCCAGATTCTGCAAAAGGAAGGTCTTTGCGATCTCCGCCGACATCAGGAATTCCAGCGCCGTGGTCAGGCCGCTGCTCATCTCGTGGTGGAAATCATGGTGGTCATGGAAGAAGGTCGCCCGCACATAGTGGTAGGTGGCCTTGATAAGACTGGTGACGATGATAAACAGACCGATCACTTCGGCAAGGCCCGCGATCATGGGCACTGCGGTCTCCAGAAAGCCTTCCAGTCCATGGGTAACGCCTGCGTTCAGATGATAAAGCCAGCCCATAGCAGCATCCTCTTACAGCAGCGTCTTGACGTATGCTGCCAGCTCCTCGTCCTTGCAGGAGGCGAAGAACAGCTCGCTGAACTTTGCACCGGCCACAGCGCCCTTCAGCAGGTCCTGATCGATGCTCTTCAGGCACTCGATCAGCGGCTTGAAGGTAGCGGCACGCACGCCGTCCAGAATTTTCTTGTTGCGCTGCTCAGGCTCCACGCGCTCCTTGGGGTAGCCCTGACCGTGGCCGAAGCCGAACAGTTTCTCGAAGCAGTACTCAAGGTTCAGCTCACCGCCCCAGCCGAAGCCCTTGGCAAACGGCATGGCAACGGCGTTGCCGTCGTTCACGTGGGCAAAGGTGTAGGCATCCACAGGGTCCTCCACATGGCCGCAGATCACGCCGGGGAAGCTGTTCAGTGCCAGCATGGCACCCTCGCCGGTGCCGCAGCCGGTGATGACGTAATCGGCTGCGCCGCTGTTCAGCAGGATGGCAGCCAGAATGCCGCACTGCACATAGGTCAGCTGGGCAGCATCGTCGGCAGCGTACATGCCGTAGTTGACCACCTCGTGGCCCATGGGCTCCACCACCTTTTTCAGGGCAGCTTCAATGATGCCATTCTTGGCGGCCTGACTGTTCTCGTTGATGAGTGCAATCTTCATAGTAGTTTCTTCTCCTTTTATGATCTTCTCCTGCAGGTGCAGGTGTTATACAAAGTCCTCGCGCATGGGGGTAAAGAAGTCCATCATCACGCCGCCTTCCAGACACACACAGCCGTGCATCACGCCGTCCTGCTTGAGCAGGGTGTCGCCGGGGCCCACCTCGCGGGTCTCGTCGCCGATGGTAAAGCGGTAGCGGCCGGAGACGATGTAGGTGACCTGCGTGTGCGGGTGGCAGTGCATGGCACCCACACCGCCGGTCTCAAAGGTATTTTCCACGCACATGGCATCCTTGCTGTAGGCCAGAATGCGGCGCTTTACGCCCTTGCCGCACACCTCCGGCTCGATTTCGGCATGGGGCACCCATACTACGTCTTTATGCTGTTTTTCCATTATAACACAACATCCTTTCCCATACAAACACAAAAAGCGGCAGCCAGCAGGCAAAGCCTGCCCGGCTGCCGCCGTGCTCAGTCCTTTGGGATATCCTCAGCCATTACTGGGGCTGCTTGCCGATGTAAGCCAGAATGCCGCCATCGACGTACAGGATCAGGCCATTGACAAAGTCAGAAGCCTCGGATGCCAGGAAGACAGCAGGTCCGCCCAGATCCTCTGCCTCGCCCCAGCGGCCTGCGGGGGTCTTGGCAACGATGAACTGGTCGAAGGGATGACGGCTGCCGTCGGGCTGGATCTCGCGCAGAGGTGCGGTCTGCGGGGTAGCGATGTAGCCGGGTCCAATGCCGTTGCACTGGATGTTGTATGCGCCGTACTCAGAAGCGATGTTCTTGGTGAGCATCTTCAGGCCGCCCTTGGCTGCAGCGTAGGCGGAGACGGTCTCACGGCCCAGCTCACTCATCATGGAGCAGATGTTGATGATCTTGCCGCCGCCCTGTGCGATCATGTCGGGGATGATGGCCTTTGCCACGATGAAGGGAGCGTTCAGGTCAACATCGATGACCTGACGGAACTGAGCAGCGCTCATCTCGGTCATGGGGATGCGCTTGATGATACCGGCGTTGTTGACCAGAATGTTGATGTGGCCAACTTCCTCGGTGATCTTTGCCACCATGGCGTTGACGGCATCCTCATCGGTCACGTCGCAGACGTAGCCGTGAGCCTTGATGCCTGCTTCTGTGTAAGCAGCGATGCCCTTATCCACCAGCTCCTGCTTGATGTCGTTGAACACGATGGTTGCACCGTTGGCTGCCATTGCCTTTGCAATAGCCATGCCGATGCCATAAGATGCGCCGGTGATCAGCGCGACCTTGCCGGTCAGATCAAAAGATTTGGGAGTGCACTGTGCCATAATAGAGTCCTCCAATCAAATTGTTCCTTTGCGGGGAAGCCCCGTTTTTGCTCTGCAGGACGCTCAGAAAGCCGAACTCTCAATTTTAGCATCCTTCTTGTATACAGGGTAACATTCTTTTTTGGCTCTGTCAAGGCATTTTCTTCTGCATTTTGGCTGTATTTTTAATTTTCCGGGAAATTTTTTCGTGAAAAGTCGTGCAAAGCTGCAAAAACCCGGGTTTTTCTTGTATACACGGTTTCAGTCATTAGCGGTGCGCACAATTTCGGCGGAAAAATTTGGGCTTGTTGACAAGAGCCATCTTAAGCCATCCAGAATATCATCCCAGCTTCTTTTTCTGCTGCCGTGCCACAATGGGCATCAGCAGGGAGGCGGGCAGCAGCTTCTGCGCCGTGGTGCATGCCCGCATAAAGGCCGAGGGCACAATGATGATCCTGCGGTGCATCATGCCGTGCATGGCTTCCTGTACGCAGAACTCCGGCGTGATGCCCTTGAGGGCAAACACCACCCCCGCCCGGTCGTTGAACTCGGTATCCACCGGCCCCGGGCAGAGCGCACACACGTAGACCGGGCTGTGCAGCTCCTGCAGCTCCCGGGCAACACCCCGGGTCAGGCTGACCACATAGGCCTTGCTGGCATAGTAGCCCGCCATATAGGGCCCGCCGGGCAGCAGCCCCGCCGAGGATGCCACGTTCAGGATGGTGCCGCCGCCTGCCGCGTGCATCCTGCGCACCGCAAAGCGGAACAGCCGCGCCATGGCTTCCACATTCACCCGGATCATTTCCTCTTCCCGGGCATCGTCGGTCTCCAGATAGCTGCCGCACACGCCAAAGCCCGCGTTGTTGATAAAGATATCAATGGTCTCCCCCTCCAGCTCCTTGAAAAGGCGCTGGCAGTCCTCTTCCTTTGCAAGATCGGCAGGCAGGATGCGGCAGGGCGTGCCCAGTTTTGCGGCCAGCGCTTCCAGCCGGTCGGTGCGGCGGGCGGTCAGGATGAGCCGGCAGCCCAGCTTTGCATAGCGGCGTGCAAACTCCTGCCCGATGCCGGAGCTTGCGCCAGTGATCCAGATGGTCTTTTGCATGGTGATTTTCCTTTTTCCTCTCGCCCCCAGAACGGGGGCTTTCTGTACTTATTGCCCCTATTTTAACACAGTTTGACCGCATTTTCTATGCAATTTTCGTAAACTATAAAAAGAGTGTCCGGAACACCTGCGGCATCCTGGACACTCTCATAGATTTTATTTCAACAGGTTGTCGTTGTCGAAGTAATCGATCCGCATGGACTTGCGCACCTCGGCCAGCGTGGCGGCGGCAGTCTTTTCGGCATAAGCGCTGCCCTCCTTCAGGATCTCCACCACCTCGGGCAGGCGCTGCTCCCACTCCTTGCGGCGGGTGCGGATGGGCTCCAGCTCGGCCTGCATGACGCTGTTCAGGAACTTTTTCACCTTCACGTCGCCCAGACCGCCGCGCTGGTAGTGCGCCTTCACCTCGTCGAGGTTCTGGTATTCCGGCCAGAACTCGGCAAAGTGCTCCGGGCGGCAGAAGGCGTCCAGATAGATGAACACCGGGTTGCCCTCCACCTTGCCGGGGTCCTGCACCCGCAGGTGGTTGGGGTCGGTGTACATGGACATGACCTTCTTTTTGATGTCCTCCGGTTCCTCGGACAGGTAGATGCAGTTGCCGAGGCTCTTGCTCATCTTGGCCTTGCCGTCGGTGCCGGGCAGGCGCAGGCAGGCGGCGTTCTGGGGCAGCACGATCTCCGGCTCGGTCAGGGTATCGCCGTAAACGGCGTTGAATTTGCGCACGATCTCACAGCACTGCTCGATCATGGGCTTCTGGTCCTCACCGGCAGGCACGGTGGTGGCATGGAAGGCGGTGATGTCCGCAGCCTGACTGATGGGGTAGCAAAAGAAGCCCACCGGGATGCTGGTCTCAAAGTTGCGCATATGGATCTCGCTCTTGACGGTGGGGTTGCGCTGCAGGCGGCTCACGGTGACGAGGTTCATATAGTAGAAGCTCAGCTCAGTCAATTCCGGCACCATGGACTGGATGAAAATATGGGTCTTGGCAGGGTCGATGCCGCAGGCCAGATAATCCAGCGCCACCTGCAGGATGTTCTGGCGCACCTTTTCCGGGTTGTCGGCGTTATCGGTCAGGGCCTGTGCATCGGCGATCATAACGTAGATCTCATCGTACTCGCCGGAGTTCTGCAGGCGCACCCGCTCCTTCAGGGAACCGACATAGTGGCCCACATGCAGGCGGCCGGTGGGACGGTCGCCGGTCAGAATGATTTTTTTCATGATGTTCTCCTTTTTTAAAGGGCAAACTCCCCCAGTCACGGCTTACGCCGTGCCAGCCCCCTCGGAGATGGGGCCTTTGGCGGTGCGGCAAAGTTTCCGGTTTTGCCAAAGCCTCCCTCAATGAGAAAGACTTCCCCCGGCCGGGGGAAGATGTCACGCAAGTGACAAAAAGGGGAGCAGTGGCATTGCCGCAGGCAATGACGGAAGGAGTTTCCTCCTGTTTCGCTTATTATTTTAAGTATATCCCGCCTCGCATTTTCTGTCAACAAAAGCGGCCGGAGAAAAAGAAAAAAGCGATGGAAAACTTCCATCGCTTTGCTGGCGCCTCTTGCCTGACTCGAACAGGCGACACCCTGATTAACAGTCAGGTGCTCTAACCGACTGAGCTAAAGAGGCATCTATATAAAACGGCACATGACCGTTTTACTACTATAAAATGGTGACCCGTACCGGAATCGAACCGATGTTAAAGGCGTGAGAGGCCTCTGTCTTAACCGCTTGACCAACGGGCCATACGTCCATTTTGCATCGGGTGTTCGCTCCCGACTTGGCTATTTTAGCATAGCACGCCTGCTTTGTCAACACAAAAATTCAATTTTTTCAAAAAATCTTCCACACTCGGGCCGCGCCGGTGTGGAACAGGCCCAGCGCCAGCCCCAGATATACGCTGATCACCGTATCGTTCTGGTCAAATTCCATCTGCTGGCGCTGCGGCAGGCCGGCCAGTGTACCCTTGTATACGCACCGCAGCTCTTCCAGCCGGGTGTAGTCGTTCGGGTGCATCAGGGTGCTGTGCTTGGGCAGCTCCATGGCACCGCTCTTTTCCAGCACCTCGCTGACGAACTGGGAGCAGAAATAGTGCCGGCGGCGCTTCCAGCGGATATGCATCCCGCAGAGCGCAAGACCGATAACGTTGAACTGGTAAAGGCTGCCGTGGGCCATCATGTGCTCGGCACGGCGGCGGGCACGGGTGTAGGCTTCATCGCTCACATCCAGCGCATACAGTGCGCAGGGCACGTTCTCCCGCAGACGGAACACACCCCGGTTCAGGTATTCCCTGCTGGGCCCTGCCGGGAACATGGTATAGCCGTTTTTGCGGGTAGAGCTGTACAGGCAGCTCAGGTCTTCGTCAAAAGCCAGCGAAGCGTGGGTATAATTTGCACCGGTAACAGCGTAAACAAGGTTTGAAAGCAGGGTACCCGACCGGGTGAGCAGGATGTAGATGGTCTTCATGATCTTTTTCCTTTTTATATGTAGCACACAGAAAAAGCGGGGCTGTCCTTTTGTCAGATACAGTATACCACAGGCAAAGCTTCTTTGTCATAAAAATCGTCAAAATCTCGTAAATTTTGCACAAATCGGGCTGTGGATCCTGTTCCGTTCTTCCCTGCCGCGCCGTTTTGCGGGAAGGGCCGTTTTTGTGCTCGGTTTTTCATGCATCCCAGCTCGTCAAAATTTTATCAAAAAATTGTTTTCCCGCCGTTCCACCTTATTTTTTCAGGTCTTGCCCCCTGCTTTTGTTTCCTGAAATTGTTTCAGGCAGTTAAATTTCTTAATGAAATTTGTTTCTTTTCTGCAAATAGCACGATTCGTTTATTGATTTCGGGATACTTTTATGTATAATGGTATACAGGAGAATTTGCATTTACAAACTGCAAGCCTTCTGCGCAGCGCCCGGCCCGCCGGGAAACGCTGTGCCCTATACAGGACGTATGGATCAAACGAAAGTAGAGGTATAGCGAATATGGCAAAGTTGGATCTTACCAAGTATGGCATTACCGGCACGACTGAGATCGTGTACAACCCCTCCTACGAGCAGCTGTTCGAGGAAGAGACCAAGCCCGGTCTGGAAGGCTACGAAAAGGGCCAGGTCAGCGAGCTGGGTGCTGTGAACGTTATGACCGGCATCTACACCGGCCGTTCTCCCAAGGACAAGTTCATCGTTATGGACGAGAACTCCAAGGACACCGTGTGGTGGACTTCCGACGAGTACAAGAACGACAACCACCCCGCTTCTCAGGAAGCATGGGCTGCTGTGAAGGCCATCGCTCAGAAGGAGCTGTCCAACAAGCGCCTGTACGTGGTGGATGCATTCTGCGGTGCCAACAAGGATACCCGCATGGCCATCCGCTTTGTCATGGAAGTTGCATGGCAGGCACACTTTGTCACCAACATGTTCATCAAGCCCACCGCTGAGGAGCTGGAGAACTTTGAGCCCGATTTCGTTGTCTACAACGCATCCAAGGCCAAGGTTGAGAACTACAAGGAGCTGGGCCTGAACTCTGAGACTGCTGTTGTGTTCAACATCACCAGCAAGGAGCAGGTCATCGTGAACACCTGGTACGGCGGCGAGATGAAGAAGGGCATGTTCTCCATGATGAACTACTTCCTGCCGCTGAAGGGCATGGCTTCCATGCACTGCTCTGCCAACACCGACCTGAACGGCGAGAACACCGCTATCTTCTTCGGTCTGTCCGGCACCGGCAAGACCACCCTGTCCACTGATCCCAAGCGTCTGCTGATCGGCGATGACGAGCACGGCTGGGACGACAACGGCGTGTTCAACTTCGAGGGCGGCTGCTACGCAAAGGTCATCAACCTGGATAAGGACTCCGAGCCCGATATCTACAACGCCATCAAGCGCAATGCTCTGCTGGAGAACGTCACTCTGGATGCTGAGGGCCACATCGATTTCGCTGATAAGAGCGTTACCGAGAACACCCGTGTGTCCTACCCCATCAACCACATCAAGAATATCGTCCGCCCCATTTCTTCTGCACCCGCTGCAAAGAACGTCATCTTCCTGTCTGCTGACGCATTCGGCGTTCTGCCCCCGGTCTCCATCCTGAGCCCCGAGCAGACCCAGTACTACTTCCTGTCCGGCTTCACTGCAAAGCTGGCAGGCACCGAGCGCGGCATCACCGAGCCCACCCCCACCTTCTCCGCATGCTTCGGCCAGGCTTTCCTGGAGCTGCACCCCACCAAGTATGCTGAGGAGCTGGTCAAGAAGATGCAGAAGAGCGGCGCCAAGGCTTATCTGGTCAACACCGGCTGGAACGGCACCGGCAAGCGCATCTCCATCAAGGATACCCGCGGCATCATCGACGCCATCCTGAACGGCGACATCAACAATGTCCCCACCAAGAAGATCCCCTACTTCGACTTCGAGGTTCCCACCGTGCTGAACGGCGTGGACACCGGCATTCTGGATCCTCGTGACACCTACGCTGACGCTTCCCAGTGGGAAGAGAAGGCCAAGGATCTGGCAAGCCGCTTCATCAAGAACTTCAAGAAGTACGAGGGCAACGAGCACGGCAAGGCTCTGGTCTCTGCCGGCCCCCAGCTGTAAGCTGATCTCTGCCTGATACTGAAGCGATAAAAAAGGACGTGTTCCCGCAAGGGAGCACGTCCTTTTTGTTTTGCAGACCGGCAGGTAAACGCTCCGTCGGTTGTGTTTTCCACATTTCTGTGTTATCCTGTGGAAAAGGATGTGAGCAGAATGGATGCAAAAGAATTTGGTGCATTCCTTGCACAAGTGCGCCGGGAGCGGAACATGACGCAGGCCGAACTGGCTCAGCAGCTTCACGTTACGGATAAAGCCGTCAGCCGCTGGGAACGCGGCATCGGGCTGCCAGACATCAACACGCTGGAGCCGCTGGCCGATGTGCTGGGCCTGACCCTCGCTGACCTGATGCACTGTCATGACTCCCGTCAAAAAGATGACACTCCTCCCGTTCCTCTGGAAGATTTTTTCACCATGCTGCGCCGCCAGCACACTGTAGACTGGCATTCTGTGCGTACTGCTCTTCTTGCATTAAGCATTGCACTTGCCCTGTGGGGAATTTTTGCCTGTCCAGGCAGATTAGCTGTACACTGGCGGACTCTCAGCGATGGTTTGCTTCAGGCCGACGGCTGGATGTCCTCCCTGGTCATTTTTCCATTGTTTGCCGGATTTGAATTTCTATCTCTTGAACTCTGGAACAATTTTGAGCAAACCGGTTACTACCGGCGCTGGGGTGAGGCGAATCTTTTTATCATTCACGCCATGTCTCTCGGCACGCCGCTTACCCGTCTGATGCGGCTCGTGCTGGATCTTCTGTTCTTTTTCTGTTTTGGATTTCTGCTTCCATGCTGCGAAGCATGGCTGATCCTTTTGAATTAAATGCCGCTTTCCTCTGCGTCCCCACCCGTGAAAAAGCAAAAGAGCAAAGCCCGCCGGCTTTGCTCTTTTGCATAAGGATCAATCATTTTCCGCTGCTATGCCCAGAGCGCAGCGGAGGGCATTTTAAATCGTTTTTACTTTGCAGCGTCGAACTCTGCCTCGATCTCTGCCGAGGGTGCCGGGGTAACAAGGCTCACCACAACGCAGACCACCAGAGACACCAGGAAGGCAGGCAGCAGCTCGTAGATGCCAAACACGCCGCCCAGCGGGCTGACGATGTACTTCCATACAAAGACCATCAGGCCGCCGGAGAGCATACCGGCCAGTGCGCCCTGCCAGTTGCAGCGCTTCCAGAACAGGGAGCACAGCACCACTGCGCCAAAGGAGCCGCCAAAGCCGGCCCATGCAAAGCTGACGATGCCGAACACGCTGGAGTTGGGGTCGCGGGCCAGCACCACGCCCACCACGCTGATGCAGATGATGGTCAGGCGGGCAGCGAACAGGCTCTGCTTCTCGGTCAGCTTCATGTGGCCGAACTCCTGCAGGATGTTCTGGGATACGCTGGAGGCCGCTGCCAGCATCTGGCTGTCGGCGGTGGACATGGTAGCGGCAAGGATGCCGGCAAGGATCAGACCTGCCAGAATGGCTGCCAGCACGCCGTGCTGAGCGATCAGGCTGGCCACGCGCACAATCAGGGTCTCGCTGGAAGAACCGCTCAGGAACTCCAGCGCGCCCGCCTTGGTCATGCCCAGGCCCACCATGCCGATGACGATGGAAGCGGTCATGGCAATGACCACCCACACGCTTGCAATGCGGCGGCTGAGCACCAGCTTCTTTTCGTCCTCAATGGCCATGAAGCGCAGCAGGATGTGGGGCATGCCGAAGTAGCCCAGACCCCATGCCAGCGTGGACGCGATGTCCAGCATGCTGTAGGAGGTAGCGGAGTTGTCGGCTACATTGTGGCTTGCAGCCATGGTCAGGTAGCCGGGCAGGCTGCGGGCGTTGTCCAGAACCACGTCCCAGCCGCCTGCCACATTGACGCCATACACCAGCACCGCGATCAGCGCCATGCTCATGACAACGGACTGGATCAGGTCGGTGGTAGACACAGCGCGGAAGCCGCCCATGATGGTGTAGCCCACGATGACCACAGCGGACAGGACCATGGCCGCCATGTAATCCACGCCAAACAGGCTGTTGAACAGCTTGCCGCAGGCGGCAAAGCCGGAAGCGGTGTACGGGATGAAGAACACGATGATAATGACCGCGCCCAGCGCGTTGAGCAGGTTGCGCTGGTCATGGAACCGCAGGGAAAGGAACTGCGGCACCGTGATGGCATCCAGATTGGCCGAGTAGCGGCGCAGGCGGCGGGCCACGATGAGCCAGTTGAGCCATGTGCCCACAGCAAGGCCGATGGCCGTCCAGCCCGGCGACGCGATGCCGGTGAGATATGCAAGGCCCGGCATACCCATCAGCAGCCAGCTGGACATATCGCTGGCTTCGGCGCTCATAGCCGTGACCAGCGGGCCCATCGTGCGGCCGCCGAGGTAGAAATCGCTGCTGTCCTCGTTGGATTTGCTGTAGACAAAGCCAACCAGCAGCATTCCCACCAGATAGATCACAATGGTGGCAATGATGCAGATATTGATCATTTGATTACCCCTCTCTTTCTTCCCCTCAACGGGAACACATCTTAAATATTACCACAAAAACCTGCATTCCTGCAAGCTTTTCGGGCAATTCAAGAGCACAAACTTCTGTTTTTCCGGGTTTTGAACAGAAAAAGCAGCATTTCTGGTGCAAAATCCATCAGAAACACTGCCGTCGTAAATTGATATCCGCAGCCCGGCGTAAAGCCGTATCCGTATTGAACCAAAAAAGCACCCCCTGCCATGGCCTTGTAAGGGTCAGCAGCGGGTGCTCTTTTTGGTTTATGTCCGTACAAAGAAATCCGGGAACCGTTCCAATATCTTCTGGAAATTCTCGCGGTACATGCCAAGGTGATGCTCAAACAGGGCTTCTACGTCCACGTCCAGCGGCAGGCCGTCCCGCAGGTAGCCAAAGATCTGCTCGTGCTCTTTCTGCACCGAGGCAATATTTCCCCGGCAAAGGGCCGAGTCCAGATACCGCACACGGTCCATATGGGACGTAACGTTGTGCATGGCCTCCCAGATGCGGTCGTAGCCGGAATCGTGGTACAAAAGCCTGTGGAAGTCGTTATCCAGCGAGATGAAGAAGTCATCTGCTGCATCCTGATCCAGATAAAGGTCTTCGTTCTGCCGGTTCAGCAGTTCCTGAAATTCGTTCAGCTGTTCCCTTGTCAGCTTTCCGGCCAGCCCGCGCAGCAGCGCCGGTTCCAGAATGCGGCGCATGGCAAAGCCTTCGTTCAGGTATGGAACGCTGATCTTGGACACAATGCTGCCGCGCTGCGGCAGAACATCCACAAGCCACTCGCTTTTCAGCATCATCAGCGCTTCGTGTACCGGTGTGCGGCTCATGGCCAGCTGTTCGCACAGTTCGGCCTCGCTCAGCTGACAGCCCGGCTGCAGCTGCAAGGTCATAATATTTTTGCGCAGCATACGGTAGGCGTAAGCCCGGTTATTTTCGTCCATTCTGCGCACGTCCAGCAGCAGCGGCAATGCGCTGGCCTTTTCTTCTCTCATAGCAGTTCCCTTTTTTGCTTGCCGTAATTTTACCGCAGGGCGCACCGCCCCGCAGGCATCTGAAATCATTCTTATTATAAAGCATCCCGCGGCACATGTCAAAAAGAAAAAGCACCAAGCATTGCTGCTTCGTGCTTTTTTGTGGTGCGCCTCGCGCACTCCTATCCGGACGGTGCGCCGCTGGTGGCCATCACCGGCCAAGTGGGGTGCACGGCCGGATATGACCATTCCCCTTTTCCTGTTTCATCTCTCCCTCAAAGCCGCCTTGCCTTGCAGGGTAACAAAAAAAGACGCGTCCCGATTCATATTCTGTACTTTTTTATTTGTTCTTTGTCGTTTTTATTTTTGAATAAGTATTACTTCTGCCACTATTCTGCAATAAACTTTCCAAAATCAAGTCCAGGGCACTATACTGTCACGCCCAGTTCATCCGGCCGTAGCGGGTGGTCAGCTGGCAGATCTCCTTTTGGAGCTTTTTGCTCAGCTGGGTCTTTTTCAGCCGCCAGCGCCAGTTCTGGCCCACGGTGGAGGGCTTGTTGATGCGGGCAGAGTTGTCCAGCCCCAGCCAGTCCTGCATGGGAACGATGCAGGCCGCCGCTGCGCTGCGCAGGATCAGTGCGATCATGCTTTTATAGAGCTGCTCCTCCGGGGTGGCGTAGTCGTACAGATAGTCCCGCACCATGGCGCGCTCGGCATCGGTGACAGTCTGATACCACGATACCAGCGTCTCGTCGTCGTGGGTGCCGGTATAGGCCACGCTGTTCACCGGGTAGTTGTGGGGCAGATAGTCGCTGGCACTGCCGGTGTCGCGGGAGTCAAAGGCAAATTCCAACACCTTCATGCCGGGGAAACCGCTGTCCCGCACCAGCTGACGGACCGTCTCACTCATATAGCCAAGGTCCTCTGCAATGATCTCCCGCTTGCCCAATGCCTGCTCCACGGCACGGAACAGCTCGATCAACCACATCGAGAACCCGAATCTTCTGGCAACCAAGATCATCGTGCCGCATAAGCTCATCCCACGGGAGAGCTGCTGCCCGCCGCCGGAGATCTGATGTGCAAAAAACGAGGCCGTTCCCTCTCTTTTCCAGAGAGGCAGAACGGCCTCGTTTTGCTTATTTTTTCCGGTACTCCCGGGGTGTCGTGCCGAAGTGCGCCTTGAACGCCCGGTTAAAATAGGAGAGGTTCTCAAACCCGCACCGGGAAGCGATGGTCAGAACCGTCTCATCCGTGGCCTGCAGCGCTTCGGCGGCGGCGTTGAGCCGGTACTCGTTCAGAAAGGCCACAAAGCTCTGCCCGGTCATCTGCCGGAACCACCGCATGAAGTGGCTGGCACTGAAGGAGCAGACCCCGGCGGCATCGGCGACCCGGAGTTCCTCGGTATAATGGGCCGAGAGCCATTGCAGGAGCGTTTTCAGCCGCTGGGTGTCGGCTGTCTCGGCGGCAAGCCGCTGCCGGCCCTGTGCAAGGAGCAGGGCAAGAAACCGCAGCAATGCCCCCTTGACCTGCAGCTCGTAGCCGGGGAGCTTGGCGCGGTTGGCATCCTCCACCT
Organism: Faecalibacterium sp. BIOML-A4; assembly: GCF_009679665.1. NCBI lineage: Bacteria > Bacillati > Bacillota > Clostridia > Eubacteriales > Oscillospiraceae > Faecalibacterium > Faecalibacterium sp. BIOML-A4. Next base: position 109,609 of record NZ_WKZG01000018.1, read on the forward strand.
CCCGCAGGCAGGCGGCGGCCTGCAGATAGCACAAATCGTTCGGGGTCAGCCGCGCAGGCAGCGACAAGCGCCCGCTTTGCAGCGGAAGCAGATATTTCTCGGCACAAAGGTCCTCTGCGCCGCCCAGAAGCTCCAGCTCAAAAATGATATTTTCGTATTCCATGCACTGCCCTTCGGCCTGCCGCAGGGCATGGAGGGTGCCGGGCGTAAAAATAAAGATGTCCCCCATGCGGGCCGGGCAGCTCTCAGCGCCCACCTGCACCAGTCCTGTGCCCCGCTTGACAAAGACCAGCTCCATGCTCTCCTGCCAGTGGAGCGCCACCTGCGGAAAGTCCCCCGGAATGGTGCAGGGATACAGATTGAAGGGAAACCGCACGGCACCATGCTGCTTGGTCTCCTGCAAAGATGCCTGATTTTGCATTGTTTCACCTCCCGATGATAGGATTGTACCACAGTCTGCACTTTTTAGGCAAGATTTTGATTGTTTTATGTGGTATATCTGGAAGTACAGATGTCAAACCTGTTTTCCGCAAGGTGTATTTGAAAACAAAGAAAATGACGAATATTTCGCAAGCACAAACGGGATCCAAGGCTGTTTCACGCAAGATCCGGCTGTGCTTGCAGAAATAGACTAAATTTTCGACTTTTCAGATACACCCTAACAAAGGAGGATGCATTTATGAGCTTTACCGAAACGTTACAGGGTCTCACGGGCAAGCCGCTGGCAGACTGCACGAATCAGGAGCTGTATCTCGCGCTGCTGGAACTCGTCCGGCAGAAGAGCGCCGATCGTGTGCAGCCGGTCACCGGCCGCAAGCTGTACTATATCAGCGCCGAATTTCTCATCGGCAAGCTGCTGTCCAACAACCTCATCAATCTGGGACTGTACGATGAAGCCCGCGATGCACTGGCTGCCGTCGGCAAGAGCCTTTCCGATATCGAAGAGGTGGAGCCGGAACCTTCTCTGGGCAACGGCGGTCTGGGCCGTCTGGCTGCCTGCTTCCTCGACTCTCTGGCAACGCTGAATCTGCCCGGCGACGGCGTGGGCCTGCGGTATCACTTCGGCCTGTTCCACCAGTCCTTTGAGGACGGCGTGCAGAACGAAAAGCCCGACCCGTGGCTCACCGCCCACAGCTGGGCAGAAAAGACCGACATCACCTACCCGGTGGAGCTGGCGGGCAAGGAGTACACTGCCCGGCTGTACAAGCTGGCCGTCACCGGCTACGAGGGCCGCACCAACACCCTGAACCTGTTTGACCTTGACACCATTGATGAGAGCATCGTCCATGACGGCATTGCCTTCGATAAAACTGCCATCGACAAGAACCTGACCCTCTTCCTCTACCCGGACGATTCCGATGAAGCAGGCCGCCGCCTGCGGGTGTACCAGCAGTACCTGATGGTTTCTGCCGGTGCCCAGCTCATTCTGTCCGAGTGTGCCGCCCGGGGCTGCGATTACCATGATCTGGCCGACTACGCCGCCATCCAGATCAACGACACCCACCCCAGCATGGTCATCCCGGAGCTGATCCGGCTGCTGGGCGAAAAGGGCATCGAATTTGAGGAAGCCGTAAAGATCGTCACAAAGACCTGCGCCTACACCAACCACACCATTCTGGCCGAAGCGCTGGAAAAGTGGCCCCGCGCCTATCTGGATGCCGTGGTGCCCCAGCTGATGCCCATTATCGAAAAGCTGGACGCACTGGCCCGCACCCGCACCAAGGACGAGAGCCTTGCCATCATCGACAAGGACGACCGGGTGCACATGGCCCACATGGACATCCACTTCACCCACTCCACCAACGGCGTGGCGGCGCTGCACACCGAGATTTTGAAAAAATCCGAGCTGCACGGCTTTTACGAGCTGTACCCGGAAAAGTTCAACAATAAGACCAACGGCATCACCTTCCGCCGCTGGCTGCTGGAATGCGACCCCCGCCTGACCGCCGCGCTGGAACAGCACATCGGCTCCGGCTTCCGTAAGGATGCCGCCGAGCTGGAAAAGCTGCTGGCCTTTGCTGACGACGAAGCTGTGCTGGAGCAGCTGACCGCTGTGAAAAAGGCCAACAAGGAAGCACTGGCAGACTGGCTGCTGCGCACCCAGAAGGTGAGCGTGAACACCGATGCTGTGTTCGACATCCAGTCCAAGCGCCTGCACGAGTACAAGCGCCAGCAGCTGAACCTGCTGTACCTCATCCATCAGTACTACGAGATCAAGGCCGGGCACCTGCCCGCTGCTCCGCTGGTGAGCATCTTCGGTGCCAAGGCGGCACCTGCCTACACCATTGCAAAGGACATCATCCATGCGCTGCTGACCCTGTCCAAGGTCATTGCCGCAGACCCGGAAGTGTCCAAGTGGCTGCAGGTGGTGTTCGTGGAGAACTACAACGTTACCGCCGCCGAAAAGCTGATCCCCGCCTGCGACCTGTCCGAGCAGATCAGCCTTGCCTCCAAGGAAGCTTCCGGCACCGGCAACATGAAGTTCATGCTGAACGGCGCGCTGACGCTGGGCACCATGGACGGTGCCAATGTGGAGATCAGCCAGCAGGTGGGCGAGGAGAACATCTATATCTTCGGCCAGACCTCCGATCAGGTCATCCACCGCTACGCCGTGGGCGACTACGACCCCGCCCAGTGGGTGGAGGGGGATGCCAACATCCGCCGCGCTATCAACTTCCTCACCGGCCCGGAGATGCTGGCCGCCGGTCACGCCGAAAACCTGACCCGCCTGCACAACGAGCTGATCCATAAAGACTGGTTCCAGACCCTGCCGGACTTCAACGCCTACGTTGTGCGCAAGGGGCAGGCCCTCAGCGATTACGCCTGCGACCCGAAAGGCTGGCGGCGCAAGTGTCTGGTGAACATTGCCAAAGCGGGCATGTTCTCCTCCGACCGCACCATTGCCGAGTACGACCGCGACATCTGGCATCTGGGCAAATAGTTTATTATCGCAATTTTATTGATCTTCTGCCGCAGGACGAGATCTATCTAACCATGGGCACCGCCTACGATTTGCGGCATCAAAGAAGATTTCCAAAATCTACTGTACGCAAAATTTCTATCGGCACAAACTCTATGCTGCCAGAATTTCTGCGCGACCCGCCTGGATGAGGTGGTTGCCGCCATCCGGAAGCACCCCTATTTGGAGCTGCTCTATGAGCCGGGCGCAGATGAACACAAATAAAAGACGGGGTGCTGCACAAATGCACAGCACTCCGTCTTTTACTTATTAAGAACTTGAGTGAAGAAAAACCACCAGCTAAGCTGGTGGAATAAAAACGGCTTTAGCCCTAGACAAAGAGAAACCTCTCTGTAGAATAGAGTGTGGGTTTGCCAACCACATTCTAGGAACAGAGAGGTTTCTCTTTGAAATGAAAAATAACAAAGACGTAGATAGTTTAAGCCATACGACATGGAGATGTCAATACCATGTAGTGTTTGCACCGAAATATCGGAGAATGGTGATATATGGCCAAATCAAAAAAGATATTGGTCAGATACTTCGCAAACTATGCGAGCAAAAGGATATTGAAATAATTGAAGCAGAAGCCTGCCCGGACCATATCCATATGCTGATAAGTTTTTCGCCGAAGTACAGCATTTCTTACGTTATGGGATATCTCAAGGGAAAGAGCAGCCTATTTTCGACAGACACGCGAATTTAAAGTACAAGTATGGAAATCGGCATTTCTGGGCCAGAGGATATTTTGTGGATGCAAAAGAAAGCAGGCTGTGCAAACGGTGGTGCAGAAAGTGTGCAGTCGCTTTCCTGTATAAAAAAGAACGCCAAATCTTACGATTTGACGTTCAATATCTGGTGCACCTCCAGGGACTCGAACCCTGGGCCCACTGATTAAGAGTCAGTTGCTCTACCAACTGAGCTAGAGGTGCATATTATCAGAATGCGGTTTCTTCATTCTGATAACTCAAGTCGGCGACTACCTATTTTCACGCGCCGTTTCCAGCGAACTATCTTCGGCACAAGTGAGCTTAACTTCTGTGTTC
>NZ_WKZG01000019.1:0-66374 GCF_009679665.1 Faecalibacterium sp. BIOML-A4
ATAGGGCGCAATTATACACCGTTCCGGTGAAATTGCGGTCTTGCAGACGGCTCGATGAAATCGAAGCTGGCGTTTGTGCGCCAGCCCGATTCCATCCCAAGGAAAACTGCATTTTCCTTGCGCTGCTTTGCAGCTATCCTTTTGCGGCTCCCGCCTGAGACCGAAGCGCACAGCACTCCGCTCCAAGGCGGCGAGTACAACCGAATACGATTCCAGACCGTTCATCAAGAGCAATCTTGCTGGGCGGTCTTTTTGTTTGGAGGTGATGCCTATTCCGTGTCCGCATTTCAAAATCACCATCGTCAAGCGCAGCCAAGGGCAGTCCGCTGTTGCTGGGGCTGCTTATCAGAGCGGCGAACGGCTGTTCAGCGAGTACGACCAGAAAACGAAATTCTACAACAAGAAGAAAGAACTTGTCCATGCCGAGATCATGCTGCCGTCCTATGCGCCGCCCGGATTTGCAGACAGGCAGATTCTCTGGAACGCCGTGGAAGCCGTGGAGAACCAGTGGAACTCCCAGCTTGCCCGGCGCATTGTGCTGGCGTTCCCGGTGGAGGTGCCGAAGGAACAGTATCTTTCTATGATAAAAGAATTTTGTCAGGAGCAGTTTGTTTCCAAAGGGATGATTGCTGATTTTGCCATTCACGACAAGGGAGATGGAAACCCACACGCCCACATTCTACTGACGCTCCGGGCAATGGATGAACACGGCAAGTGGCTCCCGAAAGCCAGAAAGGTGTACGACCTTGACGAGAACGGTGAGCGCATCCGGCTCGCTTCCGGCAACTGGAAGTGTCACAAGGAAAACACGGTGGACTGGAACGACCAGAAGTATGCCGAGGTTTGGCGGCACAGCTGGGAAGTTGTTACCAACCGCTATCTGGAAGCCGCTGGCAGACCAGAACGTGTTGACCTGCGCTCCTTTGAGCGGCAGGGCATCCAGCAGATACCGACCGTGCATCTCGGTCCCGCTGCACACCAGATGGAAAAGCGCGGGGTGAAAACCTTTCTCGGCAATCTGAACCGAGATATTCGAGCCGCCAACAGCCTGATGCAGTCCATCCGCAGTGCAATTCGTGGTCTGCAACACTGGATCGCAGACCTGAACGAAAAGAAGCAGCTTCTTCTGGACGCTCTGGAAAAGGCGAAAGAACCCACGCTGTCCGACCTGCTGGTGGACTACTTCAATCTCCGCAATGAGCAGCGCAGCGATTGGTCTGGCAAGGCAAAACTGAAATGCACTATTCGGGACTTTGAGGAAGTCAAACAGGCGGTGGACTATATGAAAGCCCATTCCCTGAACACCATCGAGGATTTGGACACTGCAATTTCTAACCTGAACCAGACCGCCGCCCCTCTCCGCAAGCAGTTGAAGCAGAACGAAAACCGTATGCGGGCAATCGCCCAGATCAAGGACGCTGCCGCCGCCCATGCCAAGCTGAAGCCCATCCACGACACCTTTATCAAGAAGAACTTCAAGTTGACCAAGGACGCTTACGCTGCCCAGCACAAGGACGAGCTGGACGCATTCAATAAAGCCGTCCGCACCCTGATGAAGCTGAACGGCAGCACAGCGGTGGATTTTTCGGCATTGGATGCCGAATTTTCTGCGCTGCAATCGAGCAGTGCAGAGCTGCGCACCCAACTGGAAACCTTGCAGCCGGATATCTCCGCACTGAAAAATGTGCGAAAGTATATCGACATGGTGCTGAATAAGCAGCAGCTTTCCGCACCGGGCGGTAAGACCCCGGAGAAGGAATCGGTGCTGAAAAAGCTGGAGCAGCTTCAGCAGAAAAAGTCTAACTACAAAACGATTTCCACCACCCCAAACCGCGAAGAATCGCTCTAAACGATCTTTCTGTCACCGATATGCCGTTGCAATCAGTGGCAGAAGTACATAATTCATTTGTTTTTTTGCCGACTTTTGGCTATTCTCGCTGGCTAGTGAGTAGAGGCGTACTTTTAAGGCAGAAATTTTCTCCAACACCCCCCCATTTTAGGCCACTNACAAAACGATTTCCACCACCCCAAACCGCGAAGAATCGCTCTAAACGATCTTTCTGTCACCGATATGCCGTTGCAATCAGTGGCAGAAATACATAATTCATTTGTTTTTTTGCTGGCTTTTGGCTATTCTCGCTGGCTAGTGAGTAGAGGCGTACTTTTAAGGCAGAAATTTTCTCCAACACCCCCCATTTTAGGCCACTTTTTCTGTTAATAGTAGAAGCGCCTCTTTGAAAGCCGGTCATTTGTGACCTTTTTGTTAATTCTCAAAAAGATGGTTGTCTTTGGGCTGTTTTCGTTGCCTACCTATTGAGAGGATTTTTTCAAAAGCGGAGATTTGGTCTCAAGAATTACAATTCAATTACAAGTTTCTCACCAATGCTACGAAACAGGCGTTCTCGATGCCTACCAAGTGTAGGGCATCTTTTTCAAGACCATTCTCGGACTATTATGACGTTTTGTTTACAAAATTGCTTGCAATGCTACGAAATGGCCTTTTTCATCGGCTACCAAGTAGAAGGATGTTTTTCGTCCGTCAAAGTCCAGAAATCTTCCATATGTTCCTTGACAAGTGAATAGTTCAATCGTCCGGTACTTCACAAAAGGTACTTCTGTAACTCGCAGCCCGGTCATAACGAAGACGGGGTGGCTGAAATGCCAATGGTGCGGTGCAAGCCCGCCGCCGGACGATTCCCCACTCCTAGGGAAGTCGAGGACCAATATGGGAGACCTTAACTTATTAACGCAGTTGAGCACTTGTTTCGTGCTTTTCTGCGACTGGAGAATTGGAACCCTCCAATTCTCGTTACATACTCTTTGTTCCTGATTTCTGCTTCAGCTGGAGGTGATCAACATTTCAGAATATCTTACCACGCAAACTCCGCTGCCGCCGTTTCTCCCATACCCATGCTTCCTTTTGGAACTTGACCTGAGTCAGACTGCAAAAATGACTTATGTGTTGCTACTCGACCGTGCCACACTCTCGCAGAAAAATCTCTGGATAGATGAACGTGGATTCGTGTTTGTCATTTTTACGATTTGCTCTTTGGCTGAGCAGCTAGGGCGCAGCACTGTCAGTGTTTCCAGTGCGCTTAAGGAATTGGACGCTGCGGGATTGATTGAGCGCAGACGAACGCGGTTTTCTTCGCCCAATCACATCTTTGTGAAAATTCCAAATGTTGAATAGTTCTGCGTTTTTCACGATTCAAGAACCGCCAAAATCACGATTCTGTGATGCAGATTCTTAATGGCATCTGCAAAAGATATTTTTCCTATGCAGTATAGCAGCCTTTAAGACTGTATCGAAGAAAACTTTCACCTAACCAACGTAATAAAACAAAAAGAGAAAAACGAATAGAATCCATCCATTCCTTTCCGTATTTGCACCACATGAATGAGGAGGTCTGCCCTTGAACAAAGAAAAATCTGAGAAGAAGCCCACCACACGCAAACGTGCGCCGAGAAGTCCGAAGTCCGTGCGCCTGATCGTGGAACGCCATTATATCGGCAATGTGCCGATGAATACGCTTTTTCAGCGGCTTGTGGAAGAAGAAATTCGTAAAACTGCCGAATCGTATCTCGCCGCTGGCTAATTGGACGTTTTACTGCGGAAAAGGGCTTGCATCGTCACGCAGCATCCGCTACAATGTGATTGATGAGGTCTCTTTTCCATTATGGAGGTACACATGGAAAAGGACAAAAAAGTAACTGCTTTATACTGCCGACTGTCAAAAGATGACGGTTCAAACAGCGAAAGCCTGAGCATCCGCACTCAAAAGTCAATGCTTATGGAGTATGCCACACGCAACGGTTTCGGGAATTGCCAGTACTATGTTGATGATGGTTACAGCGGTACGAACTCTGACCGCCCTGCCTTTCAGGAACTTCTGGATGATATCCGGGAAGGAAAGGTGGCAACAGTCATTACCAAAGATTATTGTGCGATAATAGGACTAAATCAGAAAGACCTTGAAAATCAAGGCATTCTGGCTTAGTCCCTTCTTTTTTTGACCGAAAACAAAGGACTTTCACAATAATCAAGCAAGCCGGAGGGTGCTGCTGCACACTTCCGGCAGAAGGAGGATATAGTGGGTGCTATCAAAGTCTTCTTGAAGGAGGTTCTGCTTCCAATCGCGCTTGCGTTCTGCCTCGCGTCATTTCTCAAGCCGATCTATATGCCTGACGGCGTATGTGACTACTTCCTTATGTGGATCTGCGTCGGCTTGCCATTCGGCATCCGGAGGATGTGCCTCTGGCTCGTTCCCAGCGGCTACGGTATCTCCGGCTCAGTCGGCATCTTCTCATTGAACTTAATCATAGGCGGTCTTATCGGAGGACTTGCCTTCTTCATCGGGCTACTGCTCGGTGTCATTCATACCATCCGAGAAATCATCTGAACTACATCGTAAACGAAGAGGGTTTGTTTCTTCTCCAATTTGGAGTAAGAAGCAAACCCTCTTTTTTTGTTGCCCAAAAGCCGGAATATTTGCTGGCGATGCGGCTAAGGAAAGGAGTTTTTAAGCATGAAACGCATGACAGCCGGTAATCTGCAAGCACTGGAATTGCTGATGCAGACCACACCCGGCTTTGAGCATTTTGACAGCGGCGCGGATGGCATTCTCCCTGAGTGCCGAAGCTGCCGCTTTCACCGTCCTCACTGGAAATATCAGTCCTGCGTGTTTGCAGAGTGTCCCTACTGCTGCAATCCCGTTTCTACACTCAAAAATCAAAGTGGCACATCTGATGCCGGAAAGGAAACCTGTCATGGATAACAAAATCGAAATCTTCAAGAATGAACAGTTTGGTGAGGTAAGAACAATCCTCGAAGGAGAAAAAGTTCTGTTCTGTGCGGCAGATGTTGCAAAGGCACTCGGTTACACCAACCCGAACAAGGCGGTCAACGACCATTGCAGGGCTATAACGAAACGTTCTACCCCTATCAGCGGGAAAGTTCAGAGTATCAACTTCATCCCGGAAGGAGACGTTTATCGGCTAATTATTCGCAGCAAACTTCCTGCGGCTGAAAAGTTTGAACTGTGGGTATTTGATGAGGTCATTCCTACCATTCGCAAGACCGGCGGCTACATGACGGACTCCCTTCTGGAACGCATTCAGAAGGAACCGGCGGTCATTGTGGAGTTTGCTCAGGCGTTGATTCTGGAAAAGAATCGCGTAAAGGCTCTTGAGTGTGAGCTGAACACGGCAAAGCCCAAAGCCGATTACTACGACGCCTTCATCAATCCGGATGACTGCACCAATATCCGAACGACGGCAAAGGAACTGAAAATCCCGGAGCGCAAGTTCGTCCAGTTTCTTCTCAGGGAGAAGTACCTGTTCCGATCTCCCTCCGGTCAGCTTCTTCCCTACAACAAGGACAGCAATGCCGGACTGTTCATCGTCCGCGATTTTGTGACGTACTGCTACACCGGTTCTCAGACCTACTTCACGCCGAAGGGCAAGGATGTCATCCGAATGAAGTTCCAGAAAAAGTGCGGCGAAGAGCTGCTTCCCAAAATGGCAAGGTGATTTTATGGCAGTTTTCAGAGTCCCCAAGATCGAGAACTTCACGATGATGAGCAATCACCATCTTCGCAACAAGAAGCTCTCCCTCAAGGCTGTTGGGCTGATGTCGAAAATCCTCAGCCTTCCGGATGAATGGGACTACTCCCTCAAGGGGCTTGCCAAGCTCAACGCGGACGGCATCGACGGCGTTCGCTCTGCTGTGCAGGAATTGGAGGATGCCGGTTATATCATCAGGCGTCAGCGTAGGGACAAAAACGGCAGAATGGCGCAAAGCGAGTATCTTGTCTTTGAAATACCGGAGTTGTCAAAACCGGCATTGGATTCACCGTCATCGGAAAAGCCGATACCGGTAAAACCGGCAACGGATGTCCCGACATCGGGAAACCCAATGCAAATAAATACGAACCAAGTAATTACACACCAAGAAAATACTCACTTGAACAATACTCCATCTATCAATCACTCAGGCACAGGACGCAGAAATGATGGGACTGATTGGATGGATGAGCGAGAGCGATATAGAGAAATCATCGAAGAGAACATCGAATACGAGATTATGAAAGACCGCCCTGACGGAGACCGCCTCGGTGAAATTGTCGAGATCATGCTGGATGCCGTTTGCTCAACTGCTCCTACCATCCGCATCAATGGCGAAGATATGCCGCAGCAAGTGGTCAAGTCCCGCTTTCTCAAGCTGGACAGCAGCCACATCGAGTATGTTTTCCACGCAATGAAGGAATGTCCGTCCAACATTCGGAACATCAGGGCATATCTCCTGACCACACTCTATAACGCTCCGGCAACGATGGACAATTTCTACTCCGCAAAGGTCAATCATGATTTCAACGGCTGGTAAACCGCAAGCGAAACGCTGGCGGCTATTTTTATGCCTGAAAGGAGGGCTTTACATGGTCATATTCATTCATCTGCCGGGTGTGCCGCCTTAGCTGAGGCAGCATTCCCTCAATTATTCCAAGGAAAGGAGGTATCACTGCATTGCAGGATGAAGTCAACACCAAAGTTGTTGCAATCATGATCAAGGGCGGCAAAATCTCAGCCGAGGTGCTGAAAAAGGCACTGGACAAGTTCGTGCAGGAGATTGAGAAGGCGCAGAAGCAGATGCAGCAACCAAAAACCTATCGCGGCAAGCAGTCCATCAAGCATCTGATGAGCCAGAATGCCGCCATCTCCAACATCGAAGTGACGGATGGCAATATCAAGTCCTTTGAGCGGACTGCCAGCAAATACGGTCTGGACTTTGCGCTCAAGAAGGACGTTTCCGTAGATCCGCCCAGCTATCTTGTCTTCTTCAAGGGACGGGACGTTGATGTCATGACCGCCGCCTTCAAGGAGTTCTCTGCCAAGACTGTCAAGCAGAAGGAACAGCCGTCCATCCGGCACAAGCTGGATCAGGAGAAAGCCCAGAGCAAGGCGCAGCACAAGGAGAAAGTCAAGGTCAAGACCAAGGATCGGGGTGTGGAGCTGTGAGCAAACCCGATGTGAAGAAGCTCATTCTTCTGAACCTTCCGTATGTCTTCGCCTTCTACTTTGCGGATAAGATCGCCGCCGTGTTTCGTCTCGCTCCCGGCACGGAGTTCATCGACAAGCTGACAAACGGCTTTGCTGTATTCGGCACTGCCTTTGCAAATCCGCTTCCCAGCTTTCATCCCGTCGATCTGCTCGTCGGTCTGATTGCCGGTGCGCTGCTCAAGCTGGCGGTCTACGTCAAGGGCAAAAACCGCAAGAAGTTCCGGCAGGGCGAAGAATACGGATCTGCCCGCTGGGGCAAGCCAGAGGACATCAAGCCGTACATGGACCCGGAGTTCTCCAACAACGTCATCCTGACGCAGACGGAGTTTCTGACCATGAACAGCCGTCCCAAGCAGCCGAAATATGCCAGAAATAAAAACATCCTTGTCATCGGCGGTTCCGGATCAGGCAAGACGCGCTTTTTCGTGAAGCCAAACCTGATGCAGATGCACAGCAGCTATGTTGTGACCGATCCGAAGGGGACGGTGCTGGTGGAGTGCGGCAAAATGCTTGAAAAGGGCGGCTACGTCATCAAGTCGCTGAACACCATCAATTTCCGGAAATCCATGCACTACAACCCATTCGCGTACATCCGCAGTGAGAAGGACATCCTCAAATTGGTCAATACCATCATTCTCAATACCAAGGGAGATGGCGATAAGTCCGGCGAAGATTTCTGGGTCAAGGCGGAAAAACTCTACTACACAGCTCTCATCGGCTACATCTGGTACGAGGCACCTGACCACGAGAAAAACTTTACTACCCTGCTCGAAATGATCAATGCCTCAGAAGCCAGAGAGGACGATGAGACCTTCAAGAACCCCGTGGATGTCATGTTCGACGAGCTGGAAGCCCGCGACCCTGACCACTTTGCGGTTAAGCAATACCGCAAATACAAGCTGGCGGCGGGCAAAACCGCCAAGTCGATCCTGATTTCCTGCGGTGCAAGGCTTGCGCCCTTCGACATCGCAGAGCTGCGGGAGCTGATGAGCTACGATGAGATGGAGCTTGACACCATCGGAGACCGGAAGACGGCGCTGTTCGTCATCATTTCCGATACCGACGATACCTTCAATTTCGTCGTGGCGATCATGTATTCCCAGCTCTTCAACCTTCTCTGCGACAAGGCAGATGACGTTTACAACGGACGGCTTCCCGTCCATGTGCGCTGTCTGCTGGATGAGTTTGCGAACATCGGTCAAATCCCGAAGTTTGATAAGCTCATTGCCACCATCCGAAGCCGGGAAATCTCGGCGTCAATCATCTTGCAGTCCCAGTCTCAGCTCAAAACCATCTACAAGGATGCGGCTGACACCATCACGGGCAACTGCGACTGCACACTTTTCCTCGGCGGCAAGGAGAAATCCACGCTCAAGGAAATCAGCGAGGTGCTGGGCAAGGAGACAATCGACCTTTACAACACCTCGGAAACCCGTTCCAACAACAACTCCTATGGCTTGAACTATCAGAAGACCGGCAAGGAACTGATGTCTCAGGATGAGATCGCCGTCATGGACGGAGCAAAGTGTATTTTGCAGCTTCGAGGCGTGAGACCTTTTCTCAGTAACAAATACGACATTACGAAGCATCCAAAATACCGGCAGCTCTCCGACTACGATAAGCGGAACGCCTTTGACATCGAGAAGTACCGGCAGCACAAGCTGGTAGTCAAGCCCGATGACACATTCGACCTCTATGATATGGGCGAGGTCGAAGTAGATTAAAGCCCCGTCGCTGCACTGCGCAGTGGGTAAAGCCTGATGGCTCATCCCAAAGCAGAACAGCGACGGGGCTTCTTTTTTTATGCCCATTTTCAAAAATACACACTCAACTTTCATCGATTCAAGGAGGAAAATCTATGGCTTTCATCAATCAGGCTGTCACGGTTCTTCAGACGCTCGTTATCGCCCTCGGTGCCGGTCTTGCGGTGTGGGGTGTTGTCAACCTCATGGAAGGCTACGGCAACGACAACCCCGGCGCCAAGTCTCAGGGCATCAAGCAGCTCATGGCTGGCGGTGGTGTGGTGCTGATCGGCACGACCCTCATCCCTCTGCTCTCCGGTCTGTTCGGTTAATCCGACAGCCGCACAGAAGTAACCAGCGGGGCGGGTGCGAAAAAGCTCCCGCCCCTCACAATTCACCAACGATTTAAGGAGGAAATTCAAGTATGGCATTTATCAATCAGGCAGTTACGGTTCTCCAGACGCTCGTTATCGCCCTCGGCGCTGGTCTCGCGGTGTGGGGCGTCGTAAACCTCATGGAAGGCTACGGCAACGACAACCCCGGTGCCAAGTCTCAGGGCATCAAGCAGCTCATGGCTGGCGGCGGTGTGGTGCTGATCGGCACGACCCTCATCCCCCTGCTCTCCGGTTTGTTCGGCTAATCCACGGCAAGCCCAGCTTAACCGAAGGGTGGTGAAATATTGGGCAGCATTTTAGAAAAGATCGAACAGGCTCTCAAGGATATGCTAATCGGATGGATCGAGAGCAACCTGACCAATATGTTCACCGATGTCAACGAGAAGGTAGGAACGATTGCCGCCGAGGTCGGGCAAACCCCGTCCGGCTGGAACGGCGGCGTGTACCAGATGATCCGGGGACTATCCGAAAACGTGATAGTCCCCATCGCTGGTATCATCATCACCTTTGTTTTGTGCTACGAGCTGATTTCCATGATCACCGAGAAAAACAACCTTCACGACATGGACACTTGGATGTTCTTCAAGTGGTTTTTCAAGGCGGCTGTGGCGATTTATCTCGTGACACACACGTTTGACATCGTGATGGCAGTATTCGACATCGGGCAGAACGTGGTTTCCGGTGCAGCAGGAGTAATCCACGGCAACACCAGCATTGACATTGACGCGACGATTGCGCAGATGCGTACCGGCATGGAGAACATGGGTGTCGGAGAACTGCTCGGACTGTCGATAGAAACGCTTCTGATCAGCCTGTGCCTCAAAATCATGGCGATCCTCATTACGGTTATTCTCTACGGGCGCATGATTGAGATTTACTGCACCGTGAGCATTGCGCCTATTCCCATCGCAACCATGAGCAACCGCGAATGGGGCAGCATCGGCACGAACTATCTGAAAGGCTTGTTCGCTCTGGCATTTCAGGGCTTTCTCATCATGGTCTGCGTCGGCATCTATGCGGTGCTGATCAACGGCATGATCATCGCAGACAACATTCATTCGGCTCTGTTCTCTGTGGCAGCGTACACGGTCATTCTGTGCTTCTCGCTGTTCAAGACCGGAAGCCTCGCAAAATCCATCTTCCATGCGCACTAAGGAGGTCGGCAGCATGAAGAAGTACAGCATCATCTACGCCGATCCCCCTTGGGCGTATCGGACTTACTCCAAGAAGGGACAGGGACGGTCGGCGGAAAGCCACTACCCGACGATGTGCATTGAAGACATCAAGGCACTTCCGGTCGGTGAGCTTGCCGCTAAGGACTGCGCTCTGTTTCTCTGGATCACGTTCCCGTGCCTCTGTGAAGCACTCGAAGTGCTGACGGCATGGGGATTTTCTTATAAGACCGTGGCTTTTGTATGGGTGAAGCAAAACCGAAGGAACGACGATCTCTTTACCGGCATGGGCTACTGGACAAGGGCGAATGCCGAAATCTGCATCCTTGCTACAAAGGGACACCCGAAGCGTGTTGACGCCGGTGTGCGTCAGGTCATTCTCAGTCATATTGAAGAGCATTCCAAAAAGCCGGATGAAGCGCGGGAGCGCATTGTTCGGCTCATGGGAGACCTTCCCCGCGTGGAGCTTTTTGCCCGTCAGTCTCCCGAAGGCTGGGACGTTTGGGGCAACGAGGTCGAATGCACGGCTCATCTTCCTATGGAGGAAACACCATGCTGCGGCTAAAACCCATCTCTCTTCGTGACGCCAACGAGTATGTCCGGAAGTATCACCGACATCACAAGCCGGTTGCCGGTCACAAGTTTTCCATTGGCTGTGAAGCAGACGGTGAGCTGGTCGGTGTAATCATCGCCGGGCGTCCCGTCAGCCGGTATCTGGATGACGGCTTCACATTGGAGGTCACAAGGCTATGCACCAACGGGGCGAAGAACGCTTGCAGCTTTCTCTACGGTGCGGCGGCAAGAGCTGCTGCGGCTATGGGCTATAAGCGCATCATCACATACACGCTGGAAAGCGAAAACGGTGCAAGCCTTCGGGCTTCCGGCTGGATCTGTCAAGGCAAAGCGGGTGGGCTTCGCTGGACGGGCAAGCGTCAACCGAAGGAGGATCAATATCCCGCACAAATGAAGCTGCGCTACGAAAAGCAGCTTGGAAAGGAGGAAACAGTCAATGGCATTTGTTCCGGTCCCGAAGGATCTTAACCGCGTCAAAACGAAGGTCATGTTCAACCTGACCAAGCGGCAGCTTATTTGCTTTTCCATCGCTGCGGCAGTCGGCGTCCCGATCTTCTTTCTGGCGAAGGCGCATCTCGACTTGTCTACGGCGGCAATGCTGATGGTGGTTATCATGCTCCCGTTTATCTTCTTCGCGCTTTACGAGAAGGACGGTCAGCCCGCCGAAAAGTATCTGTACCACATCGTACAGTCCATGTTCATCCGGGACAAGGTGCGCCCCTATCGCACAAACAATCTCTACGCTGAAATTCAGCAGAAAATCAAAGAACAGGAGGAATTGCAGCTTGAAGAACAGCACAGCAAAGGCAAAGCCTAAGATGACCGTCAAAAACGGCGTCGTTTACGGCGATGCCCTTTCCGCTCAGGAAAAGAAGCGGATCGTCATGCAGAAGAAAAAGGACAGGAAGGCAAAGAAAGTCCGCAAGTCCGCCCAGCAGACCATCCCCTATGTGGAGATGTGCCGTGACGGTATCTGCAAGGTGAACAGCCGCCTCTACACGAAGTCCATCGCCTTTGAGGACATCAACTACCAGCTTGCGCAGAACGAGGACAAAACTGCCATCTTTGAGAACTGGTGCGACTTTCTGAACTACTTTGATAGCTCGATTTTCGTCCAGCTCTCCTTCATCAATCAGAAGGCAAGCCTCAATGAGTTCCGCAAGCGCATCAACATTCCGGCACAGGAGGACGCCTTCAACGACATCCGCTCCGAGTATTCCGGTATGCTGCAAAGCCAGCTCACCAAGGGCAACAACGGACTGGTCAAGAGGAAGTACATCACCTTCGGCATTGAGGCAGACTCCCTCCGCACGGCAAAGCCGAAGCTCGAACGCATTGAAACCGATATTCTCAACAACTTCAAAACCCTCGGTGTGAAAACCGAGCCGCTGTCCGGCTACGAGCGGCTGAAAGTGCTTCATGATGTGTTCAACATGGACACCAATGAGCCGTTCCGCTTTTCCTTCGATATGGTTGCCCGGACAGGACTCAGCACGAAGGACTTCATCGCGCCCACTTCCTTTGACTTCCGTGAAGGCAAGTGCTTCAAGATGGGCAGAACCATTGGCGCGGTGAGCTTCCTGCAAATCCTCGCGCCGGAACTCAATGACCGTATGCTTGCCGACTTCCTTGAGATGGACAGCAACATCACGGTCAATTTTCATATCCGGACGATTGACCAGGCAAAGGCAATCAAGAGCATCAAGTCGAAGATCACCGACCTCGACAAAATGAAGATCGAGGAACAGAAAAAAGCAGTCCGCTCCGGCTACGACATGGACATCATCCCGTCCGATCTCGCTACCTTCGGCGGCGAGGCAAAGCGTCTGTTGCAGGATCTCCAGACCCGCAACGAGAGACTGTTCCTCGTGACCATCCTCATCATGAATACGGCAACCAATCGCCAGAAGCTCGAAAATGCGGTGTTCCAGACCGCCGCCATTGCCCAAAAGTATAACTGTGCGCTCAAGCGTCTTGACTTTCAGCAGGAGGAAGGGCTGATGTCCTCTCTGCCTATCGGCGTCAATCAGGTGGAGATCGAACGCGGACTGACCACTTCCAGCACGGCGGTTTTCGTGCCGTTCACCACGCAGGAGCTTTTTCAGGGCGGCGAAGCTCTCTACTACGGGCTGAACGCGCTGTCCAACAACATGATCATGGTTGACCGCAAGCAGCTCAAAAACCCCAACGGGCTGATCTTGGGTACACCCGGTTCCGGTAAGTCCTTCTCTGCCAAGCGCGAAATGACGAACGCCTTCCTCATCACGGAGGATGACATCATCGTCTGCGACCCCGAAGCCGAGTATTTCCCCCTTGTACAGAAGCTCGGCGGTCAGGTCATCCGCATCTCGCCGGTCAGCACGGATTATATCAATCCGCTGGACATCAACACGAACTACTCCGAAGAGGAAAACCCGCTGACGCTGAAATCCGACTTCATTCTCTCCATGTGCGAGCTGATTGTCGGCGGCAAGGACGGCTTGCAGCCGGTTGAGAAGACCATCATTGACCGCAGCGTCCGCATGGTCTATCAGGAGTTTCTTGCAGACCCCAAGCCGGAGAAAATGCCGATCCTCGAAGACCTCTACAACATTCTGAGAAATCAGAAGGAGCCGGAGGCACAGCGCATCGCAACTGCCCTTGAAATCTATGTTCACGGCTCTCTGAACGTCTTCAATCACAGAACGAATGTGGATGTCAACAACCGCTTTGTCTGCTATGACATCCGCGAACTCGGCAAGCAGCTCAAAAAGCTCGGTATGCTGATCGTGCAGGATCAGGTGTGGAACAGAGTTACCATCAACCGCGCCCAGCACAAGGCAACGCGCTACTACATGGACGAGTTCCACCTTTTGCTGAAAGAGGAACAGACCGCCGCGTACAGCGTGGAAATCTGGAAGCGTTTCAGAAAATGGGGCGGCATCCCGACCGGAATCACGCAGAACGTCAAGGATCTTCTTGCCTCCCGCGAGGTGGAGAACATTTTTGAAAACTCGGATTTTGTCTACCTTCTGAATCAGGCATCCGGCGACCGGCAGATTCTCTCGAAGGCGCTGAACATCTCGCCCAGCCAGCAGAACTACATCACCAACTCCAACGCCGGTGAGGGGCTGATCTTCTATGGCTCGACCATCGTTCCCTTCAAGGACGATTTCCCGAAGGACACCCAGCTTTACCGCATCATGACCACCCGCTTAGAAGAAACCGTACAGAACTGATAGGAGGATTTTTGAATATGAACAACAAGATGATTACCATTCCCTATGCGGACGCTATCGAATACGGAGAGAACACCTCCGCGCTGTTTAAGGCTCTGTGGGAGCTGACCGATCTGATCCGACTGGAAAGCGATCTCAAGAAGCATCACCGCGCCTACCTCCATGTGAGGGAGGACATCGACGAAAAGGTCAAGGAGGCACGTCAGATTATGACCAAGGTATCTGTGGATATGATTGGTTTCTACTTCAAGGTTGATGTTCCCGAAAGCAGCAACAGCGATGAGAATACCCCTTTCGTAGACGCGGCGGATGATGAAGCCGTAACTATCCCCAAGGACAAGTATGAGCTGATGATCGACGATCTGCTCACCATGTCCGAAATTATCCAGTGCGTCGCAGATATGCGCACGCAGGATGTGAAGGCAATCCGTGAGTTCGGCAAGTTCATCCCCGCCTTCGCTGCCTTTGAGACGAACCGCCTGAGCCTCTATCGTGAGGCGGCGAAGGAAGCCGAGGAAATCTTCGACCGATGGGCGGACGAGATTGACGATCTCGACGAGGACTTCATGGAAGACGAGGACTACGAGCCGGGCGAGTATTACTCCGACTGATATGCGCTCAAATCCGAAGAAAGGAGCTGGTTTTTATAGAGCTTGACATCATTCATACCGGCGATTGCCTTGAAATCCTGAAAGCCCTGCCCGATGACAGCGTTCATTGCTGTGTGACGTCCCCTCCGTATTACGCGCTCCGTGATTACGGTATGGAGGCTCAGATCGGCAGAGAGACAACGCCGAAGGAATATATTTCGCGCCTGACGGAAGTGTTTACCGAAGTCAGGCGCGTTTTGCGTCCGGATGGAACGCTCTGGCTGAACATCTCGGACACCTACGCCGGGAAAGGCAATCAGGGCGATTTCGTTGACCCGAAGAACCCCAACGGCAGAAGCGGTCAGGCTGTGGCTCTCAACAACAAGGTTGAGGGCTGCAAGCCGAAAGACATGATCGGCATTCCGTGGATGCTGGCTTTTGCCCTCCGCGATACCGGCTGGTATCTGCGCAACGACATCATCTGGATGAAGGACAACCCCATGCCGGAGAGCGTCAAAGACCGCTGCGCCCGCTGCTATGAGCATATTTTCCTGTTCTCAAAGTCCAAGAAGTATTTCTTCGACTACAAGGCGATCTCCGAGCCGATTGCCCCCGCAACGGCAGAACGTCTCAAGCGCGGCATGAAGGGCGGCAACAAATACGGCAAACCCGTTCCCGGTCAGCCTCAGCCGCAGTCCATCAACCGCCCTCGTGAGCATGGCGAGATCAAGGACGCAGACATCAATCCGCTCCGCAACAAGCGCGATGTCTGGAAGATCAACACCGTCCCCTTCAAGGGCGGTCACTATGCCGCCTACCCTCCAAAGCTGGTTGAAACCTGTCTTCTCGCCGGTTGTCCAGAAGGCGGCATTGTGCTTGACCCGTTCATGGGAAGCGGCACAACCGGCATGGTTGCCTCGCAGATGGGGCGTCATTTCGTCGGCATCGAGCTGAATCCGGCGTACACCGAGCTTGCCTACAAGCGGATTGGAGGTGAAACCTGATGTCCAAGGAACCGGAGCTTAAAGCCCGCGACAAGGTAGTCGTGCGGATGACGCGAGAAGGCGCGGTTGAGGAAAACCTGACGGCTGGCACCGAGCAGCGTGTGTCAAAACGGCTGGAAGAAGCAGAGCTGGTGAAGCCCGCTGAGACAGCCGCGCCTTCCGAAGCTCTTTCTGCGGAGGAACAGAAAAAGGTGCAGATGCGCCGTCAGCAGCGTCAGTTTCAGGCGGAACACGCCGAGGATAACGACACACAGCCGCTCTCGGAAACGTCCGTCACAGAAGAGAAAAGGGCAGAAAATCCACCCCAGAATGCACCTGAACCGCTGCCTTCGCCAGAAACGCCGTTCAAGCCTCCAACCTTAGAGCAGCACGGTGTTTCTTCTCATAGCGGCACGGTGATTGCCGAAACGGTTGTCACGCACAAGCTGCGCAAGACCTCTGCGGTTGAAGCAGTGGATGCAGATGCCATTCTCACTCAAGCGGCGGAGACTGCCTCTGCAAAGCCGGTCTCGGACGATGCCGTCTCGACCACGAAGCGGATGCAGAAGCTCGAAAGGAAGTCCGAAAAGGCGCATGAGCGTCTGGACGCTGCCCGCGAGAAGCTACCCACGCACAAGGTTCTCAAGAAAGAGCGTGTCTTTGATGAGGAAACCGGCAAGGGCAAAACCCGCCTTCATTTTGAAGATGAGCTGAAAAAGCCGAAGGGCAAGGGCAAGCTGCAATTCGAGGCAGACAAAACCGTCCGCAAGGTCGGTGACACTCTCGCCTCCGGCATTCACGGCAAAATCCATGAGGTCGAGCAGGAAAACTCGGCGGTCGAGGGGGCGCACAAAACAGAGATTGTCGCAGAGACCGCCGCAAGGCATTTCAGTCATCACAGAGAAAAAAGCGTCAACAAGCCCTATGAGAAGGTTTCCAAGCTGGAACACAAGGCGGATGTAGCTGACGCCAAGCTCCAATATGAGAGAAATCAGCAGGGGCATCCTGAGATGAAGAAGCAGAACATGAACAAGCACTACCAGAAGCAGAACATCAAGAAGGAATATGCCGCTGCACGAAATGCCGGTTCTCAGACTGCCGGGACTGCCACAAAGAATACCGGCAAGAAGCTCGGTGAGAAGGCATCCGACAAGATTAAGGAGTTCTTTGAGAAGAACAAGAAGGTCTTTATCTGGATCGGCGTCGGAATTGCCCTTCTCGTTTTGCTCGGTGCCGGTATCAGCTCGTGTTCGATGCTCACCTCTACCGGCTCGTCGGTTATTGCGTCCTCTTATCTCAGCGAGGATGACGCGATGCTGGCCGCGGAGACGCAGTATTGCCAAATGGAGCAAGAGCTGCAACGCTATCTCGACACATACGAAAGCACCCATGACTACGACGAGTATCACTTCGATCTGGATGATATTGAGCATGACCCCTATGTGCTGATCTCCATTCTCTCGGCTCTCCATGAGGGCGAGTTCACACTGGACGAGGTGCAGGGTACGCTCCAAATGCTGTTTGAAAAGCAGTACATCCTCACCGAAGAGGTCATCGTCGAAACGAGATACCGCACAGAGACCGACATATGGACGGATGCAGACGGCAACACGCACACGGAAACCTATCGCGTTCCGTATGACTACTACATCTGCAACGTGAAGCTCGAAAACTTCAATCTCTCCCATGTCCCGGTCTACATCATGTCTCAGGAACAGCTTTCCATGTACGCGACGTATATGTCGGTGCTGGGCAACCGCGAGGATCTGTTCGGTAACTCCCCCTATGTGGACAAGTACATCACAAATCCTCCCGCCGACTACGATGTCAACCCGGAATACCTGAACGACGAGAAGTTTGCAACGCTGATTACCGAGGCGGAAAAGTATCTCGGATATCCGTATGTGTGGGGCGGCTCCAATCCCGACACATCCTTTGACTGCTCCGGCTTTGTCAGCTATGTTCTCACGAACAGCGGTCTTGTGAATACCGGACGGCTGGGCGCACAGGGGCTTTACAACGTCTGCACGCCGGTTTCAAAAGCGAACGCCCAGCCCGGTGATCTTATCTTCTTTGTCGGGACGTATGACACCCCCGGCGTGTCCCACGTCGGCATCTACGTCGGTGGTGGCGTCATGATCCACTGCGGTGATCCCATTCAGTACACATCCATCAATTCTTCCTACTGGCAGCAGCATTTCTACGCCTTCGGAAGACCCGCCTATTAAAAGAAAGGAGTTTTGCATGAATCCCAAGTATCAGAAAGTCCTCTCCGACATTGAGAAGGCTGAAAAGAAGAAGTCCGAAATCGAAGGACAGCTCAAGGAGCTGTACGACAAGAAGACAGAGCTGGAAAACCTTGAAATCATCAATACCGTGCGCTCTATGGTGATGGACAAGGATCAGATCATGGCGTTCCTGTCTTCCATGAAGGGCGGCACCAAGCCCGCTGAAAATACGGAGGTAATCGACAATGCGTAAGAAGTTTCGTTTTCTGACCGTCCTTGCGGTCTGCGTTATGGTTCTGTCCTGCTTCTCGGTGACTGCGTTTGCCTACGCCGACGATACCGAGCAGAACCTTCCCGTCACCGAGGCAACCCAGCCGGAACAGCAGCCCGCAGTCACTCCCGCCCCTGAAAAGCCGAAGGGTGAGCCGATTGACGATGAGGGCAACGCCTACACCCGCGACTTGCTCTATGACAAGGCAACCAACAAGCAGTTCATCACCATCCAGACGAAGAACGGCAACACCTTCTATATCGTCATTGACTACGATGCGCCCATCAACGAGGACGAGGAACAGTACCAGACGTACTTCCTGAACATGGTCGATGAGAGCGATCTGCTTGCGCTGCTGGATGAAGATACTGCGGCGGCTCTGACCACCTGTAACTGCAAGGAAAAATGCGTTGCCGGTCAAGTCAATACCGACTGCCCGGTCTGCAAGACCAACATGAGCGAATGCACCGGCACAGCCCCCGCTACACCTGAGCCGGACAAGGATGCGGAAACCGATGTCCCCGCCCCTAAACCCGAAAAGAAATCCAACGTTGGCGTGATCCTCGTCATCTTTGCCCTTGCCGGTGCTGCGGGTGCAGCTTATTACTACATCAAGTTCGTCAAGGGCAGAAAGCCCAAGGATGAAGATATGGACTTCTTTGATGATGAAGGCTACGAGGAAGAGCCGTACATCAACGAGGATGAAGAGCCGCAGATTGCGGAGGATGCCGAAACGGAAGGTGATGAAGATTGATCTTAGTCATTGCTGAAAAGCCCAGCGTTGCCCAGTCCATCGCAAAGGTATTGGGCGCGACGTCCCGCAAGGACGGCTATATGGAGGGCGGCAATTACATCGTTTCGTGGTGCTTCGGTCATTTGGTGGAGCTGGCAGACGCCAGCTCCTACGATGAGCGGTATGCCAAGTGGCGGTATGACGATCTGCCCATTGTTCCGGAAAGCTGGATGTTCGAGGTCACAAAGGACAAAGCCCAGCAGTTCAAGGTGCTGTCCTCTCTTATGAAGGACAAGCGCGTTACCGAGCTGGTCTGCGCAACCGATGCAGGGCGCGAGGGTGAGCTGATTTTCCGACTGGTCTACAACAAAGCCGGATGCACCAAGCCTTTCAAGCGTCTGTGGATCAGCTCGTTGGAGGACTCCGCCATCCGCGAAGGCTTCAATCATCTCCGGGACGGCAAGGAATTTGACCGTCTCTATGAAGCGGCACTCAGCCGCTCGAAGGCAGACTGGATTGTCGGTATCAACGGCACCCGCCTGTTCACCACGCTCTATCACAAGAAGCTGGTGGTCGGGCGCGTCCAGACGCCGACCCTTGCAATGCTGGTGGAGCGTGACGGGAAAATCTCCACGTTCCATAAGGAGAAGTATTTCAACGTCCACGTCGGCAAGGGCGATCTGACCGCCGATCTGGAAAAGGTCAAAACCGAAGAGGAAGCAAAGAAGATTGCGGCGGCTTGCGAGAAAAAGCAAGCCGTCGTTTCTTCTCTCAAGCGGGAGACGAAAACCGTCAACCCTCCGAAGCTCTATGATCTGACCACCTTGCAGCGCGAGGCAAACCGATACTACGGCTTCACCGCCCAGCAGACGCTCGATCTCGTACAAACACTCTACGAAAAGAAGCTCCTGACCTATCCGCGCACGGACAGCCAGTTCATCACGGACGATATGGAGGACACCGCCCGTCAGGTCATTTCTATTGTCTGCCGCCAGCTTCCGCTTTTCTCCGGTGTTTCGGTTACTCCGGACATTGCCCGCGTAACCGACAACAGCAAGGTCACAGATCACCATGCCATTCTCCCGACCGTCCAGCTTGAAAAGCAGGATGTTTCCGCACTCCCTCAGTCGGAGCAGAAAATTCTCAATCTTGTCGGGATGCGCCTTCTGTGTGCGACCGGCGAGAAGCACACCTACGCAGAAACGCAGATCTCGCTCTCCTGCGAGGGCTACGAGTTCAAAACCAAGGGGAAGACCGTCGTTCAAAACGGATGGAAAGCCATTGAAGAGCTGTTCAAGGCTTCCCTCAAGACGAAGGAAAAGGACGATCCCATGAAGTCCCTGCCCGAAGTCCATGAGGGCGATGTTCTGGATAATGTGTCCGCCAGCGTTACGGAACACTTCACAACGCCTCCGAAGCAGTACACGGAAGACACGCTCCTGTCTGCAATGGAGACTGCCGGAAACGATCAGTTTGACGATGACACCGAGAAGAAAGGTCTCGGAACACCCGCGACCCGCGCCGGTATCATTGAAAAGCTGGTGAAATCCGGCTTTGCAGAGCGCAAAGGCAAATCCCTCATTCCCACAAAGGACGGCTGCAACCTCGTCTGTGTTCTGCCAGAACAGATCACGTCTCCCGCAATGACTGCGGAATGGGAAAACACGCTCATGGAGATTGAGCGCGGCAATGCGGATGCAGGCGCATTTCTCAGCGGCATTGTCCGGATGACCGGGGATCTCGTGAAAGCCTACCCGTTTCTCTCCGATGCCGAAGCCCAGCGTTTCGGCACGGGGAAAGAGGAAATCGGCAAATGCCCCCGTTGCGGCTCTCCGGTCTATGTCGGCAAGGGCAACTTCTACTGCTCGAACAAGGAATGCTCCTTCTGCCTGTGGGAAGACAACAAGTTCTTTTCCAGCAAGAAAAAGAAGCTGACCAAGAAGATTGCAAAGGAGCTGCTGGACAAGGGCTGGTGCCGAGTGACCGGGCTTTACACGCCGAAGAAGCCCCAGCTCTACGACGCAGTGATCCGTCTGGATGACAGCGGCGGCAAATACGTCAGCTTCAAGATGGAATTTGACCGATGAGCCGCCCGAAGTATGTTGCCTCTTGCAGCGGAGGCAAAGACAGCGTAGCGACGCTCCTGCTGGCTGCACAGCACAATGAGCCGCTGGACGAGGCGGTTTTCAGCGAGGTCATGTTTGATAAGGACACAAGCGGCGAAGTCCCGGAACACCGGGACTTCATTTATGACCGGCTCAAGCCCTTCTGCGAAAAAGAGTTGGGCATCAAGTTCACCATTCTCCATGCGGACAAGACCTACGATGACGTATTTCATCATGTCATCACCCGCGGGCCTCATAAGGGCGAGGTTCGCGGGTTCGCGTGGGCTGGGATGTGCGCGGTCAATCGTGACTGCAAAATCCCGCCTGTCCGCAAGTACAATGCCGCGCTTTCTCCGGACACTGTGAGTTATGTCGGCATCGCGGAGGATGAACCCAAACGTCTTGCGCGTCTGGACGGCGTGAAGAAGGTCAGTCTGCTTGCCAAATACGGTATGACCGAGGCGGACGCCTACAAGCTCTGTCAGGAACACGGGCTGCTTTCCCCAATCTACGCTCACTGCCGAAGAAACGGCTGCTGGTTCTGTCCCAACGCCAGTGACTCGGAGCTGCTGCACATGATCACAAAGCACCCGGATATGTTTGACCGGCTGATTGAATGGGAGAACGAGGATAACATCTTCCATCGTCGGATGACGCGCAGAGAAACCCCGTCTGAGGTAAAGGCTCGTTTACTGAGCAAATCCCAAACGGGGTTTTCTTCTCCCCGAAGCAAATACGAAATGGAGGTTTGATATGGCTGAAAACAGAAATGCACAGCAAGTCCGCGAAATCACGGACAAGCTGGAACAGGGCATCAAGGAGCTTTTTGAATCCGAGCGGTTCAAGGAATATCTCCGCACGATGTCCAAGTTCTACAACTATTCCTTCAACAACACGCTGCTCATTGCGATGCAGAAGCCGGAGGCAACCTATGTTGCCGGTTATACCTCGTGGCAGCGCAACTTTGACCGTCAGGTCATGAAGGGCGAAAAGGGCATCAAGATTCTTGCTCCCGCGCCGTACAAGACGCAGGAAGAGCGTGAAAAGGTTGACCCCGTAACCCAGAAGCCGGTGATCGGCGCAGATGGGAAGGCTGTCACGGAAACGGTTGAGGTCCTGCGTCCTGCCTTCAAGGTGGTAAGTGTCTTTGATGTTTCCCAGACGGACGGCAAGGAGCTTCCGGACATTATCGTCGATGAGCTGAAAGGCACCGTCGAAAACTACGAGGCGTTCTTCGACGCACTCAGGCAGGAATCTCCCGTCCCTATTTCCTTTGAGGACATTCCGGGCGGTGCAAAGGGATTCTTCTCGCCGGTTGAAAGCCGCATTGCCATTCAGGAAGGCATGAGCGAAATCCAGACGGTCAAAACCGCCATTCACGAGATCGCCCACGCAAAGCTCCACGCCGTCAAGCCGGATGAGAAAGCCGCGCCAGAAGATAAGAAGGATCGGCACACCAAGGAGGTTGAAGCGGAAAGCGTTGCCTACACCGTCTGCCAACGGTACGGCATTGAAACCTCGGACTACTCCTTCGGTTACATCGCCGGTTGGTCATCCGGCAAGGAAACCAAGGAACTGAAAAGCTCTCTGGACACCATCCGCAAGACGGCGGCTGAGATGATCGAGGGCATTGACGCCAAGCTCAAGGTGCTGCTGGCAGAGAAAGCACAGTCCGCAGAGATGGAAGTCGAAGCTCCCGTAAAGGAAGCTGTTCCGGAGGAAAAGCCGGAAGTCCCCATTTACCGCGAGACGGCGAATTACGCCTATGAAGCCGATGAGATGGACGCATATCGTGCTTCTCTCGCCGCAAACGTGGAATGCCGCAAAGCGATTGAAGCGGCGATCAGCTCCAACTACGGAGATAACCGGCTGGATGCGGATGCTGCCGTGAAGAGCGTCCTTGAGCAGTTCTCTCCGGAGCGTGTCCGATATGTCCTTGCAAACACCATTCAGCAGAAAGACTTTGACGGGCGTATTCCGCAGCCCCTCAAGGAATGGGCAAAGAGCATTGATGTCTGCCCAGAGAATGCCTCCCGCTTCCTTGTGGATAAACCCAATCCCGGACTGACGGCACTTTTCGTCGATGCGTTCCATCAGCAGACTGAACCCCAGAAAGAAGCTACTTCCGAGAAGGCAGAGAAAAGAGACCCGGAGGTCGTTGCATGGGAGAACGGTGAGATTACCTCTATTGAGGTAAAAACTGTGGAGGTCAAGTCTCCCTTTGCCCCCTTGCCGGAGGAAGCGGCAAAAGCACCGAAAGCGCACCGCCTGACTGCCGAAGAGAAGGAGATCAAAGCCGCCGTCATGGACACGCTCAAGGGGCAGATTGCCTATAACAACGACGGAATGCGGGCGTCCTATCGCACCTCTAACCACTCCTTCAATCTGCTGGCACGGAACAGCGTCAGGATTGAGGGCAACACGGTCACGCAGAACGGTGAGCCGCTGTTCAAAATCCATCGCCGTCATGCGACGCGGAAAACACAGGGCTGTTACCGTGAGCTGCTGCCGACGCTGGAATACGTCAAGCAGGAGCAGAAGCAGGAAAAGCCCTCCATCCGCGATCAGCTCAGGACTGCCGCAAAACAGCAGCCGGAGAAGAAGTCTCCGGTCAAATCCAAAACGCACGACATGGAGTTGTGAGAAAGGAGACGCATGAAGAAATACACAGATGTTGACATCGTTGCGGAGCTGCAGAAGCTCGTGGACAGTCATGTAGACAGCTACAAGGAAGACTTCGACATCGACAAGCGCATCATCCGCCGCGCCGCCGAAAGCCAGAATCCCGAAGACAAGACGCTGATGTGGTTCTGCCGTCCGCATGGGACGCACTGCCTCAATGAAAATCAGGTCTTCATTCAGGGAACGCGAGATCACAACACCTTCCGTTTTTACGCGGAACAGACCTACGACGAGTGCATTGCTCGTGTCATTGTCCCGAAAGCCGTTAAGCGCGGCAAGGTCTTCGGAGATGTCTTTGAGATCAACTACCGGGAACAGGCGGCAAATGTGGCGCAGAACTCGGTTGCGCCGGATCATGACCGGCTGACCTTTGCAGATGGCTATGTGCTGGACGCCCCATGCCGCAGCAGCTTCGATGCAGCAATGGCTCTGGTCGGTGAGCATGGCGGCGTCAAAGCCCACCAGACACTCCCGAAGGACGCGGATGCTCTGGTGGAAGTGCTGTCCAAGCAGAAAAGCCGCCGTGACAGACTGCCGGATGCAGAAAGGACAGAGGCGCTTTCGCCTCTGTCCGTTGCAGAACTTCGGAAGTACGAAGCGGTCAAAAAGGCACATCCGGACGCGCTGGTTTGCTTTGCCCAGAACGGCTATTTTGAGCTGTACGGCAAGGACGCGGAAAAAGCCGCGCCCTTGCTCGGCACGAAGCTCCTTGAGAAGAAGGTACGCGGCAAGCCTTCTATGCCGGTGACGGGCTTCCGTGAAGCTGCGTGGGTAGCAGCTTCAAAGAAGCTCTGGCAGTCCGGCGCGGATGTCTTTCTCAGCAAGGACGGCGAGACCTTTAAGGAACTCAAAGCCGCAGATTACATTCCTGTCGGCGCGACGCTGAATGTGGACGGCATCAAGTGCAGAATTGACGCGGTTGATTTTGCCGCTGATGAAGTCCGGCTGACGAACATCGAGGACAAGAACCGCCCCATCCGCTTTTCTGAAAGCATCCAGTATGTTCGCTCCTATGTGGAGGATGCCGGGACTGCCATATACGACACCATCCCGAAGAAGCACGCTGCCCGTGAATCCATCCGCGACAAGCTGAAATCCGCACAGAAAGCACAGCCGACCCACACGCCGAAACCGCAGAAATCGAAAGGAAAGGATATGGTACTCTGATATGAAAAAATTTACCGTAGAAGAACTCAACCTCATGTGCTGCTTCAATACGTCCAGCCGGAAGCGGCTGATCGACGATATGAAGAGCGTCACCCTGAACGACATGGACAGCGAGATCGCAGAGCTGATGTATAAGACCGTCCGGAAGCTCGAAGCCATGACCGACGCGGAGTTTGAGGAACTGTATATCATGCCGGACGGCATGGTGGATGACTGAAAGGAGGATGCCTATGCCCGTATTAGACGGTAATTTTGAAGCCTTCGTCACAAACCTTGGCAAGTACAACGAGGGTATGCTGGTCGGTGAGTGGGTGAAGCTGCCCACCACCGAGGAAGAGATGCAGAAGGTCTTTGAGCGTATTGGGATCGGCAAGCAGGACGAGTTCGGTCAGCCCTACGAAGAGTGGTTTATCACCGACTATGAATGCCCGATCTATGGCGTCCAGAAGATGCTTGGCGAGTACGAGAACCTTGATAAGCTCAACTACCTTGCCGCTTTGATTGACGAGCTTTCCCTGAGCGATCAGGAAAAGCTCGTTGCCGTTATGGAGGCTGGCTGCGATGAGGTCAGCGATATTGACGATCTCATCAACCTGACGTTCAATCTGGACTGCTACGACATCATGCCCGGTATCAACGACGAATCCGATCTCGGCTATTATTACGCACACGAAGCCGGTATCTACTCTGAAAAGGATCTCGGTCCTCTGGCAAATTACATCGACTATGAACGCTATGGGCGCGACATTGCGATGGATGAGCAGGGGCGATTCACCGATGAGGGCTATGTCCGTGTCGCAAGCGAACGCTGGGACAGGCAGTTTAACGGGGAGCTTGATGATATTCCCGATGAATACCGGATTACCGGCTCAGGGGAAGCCGCCGAGCGTGACAGCACCATCGCCGTTCTCGTCGTTGAGCCGGGAAAGGAGCCTTATGTGAAGGAGATTGACTCCGGTCTGGAGTCCTTGCAGCATGAGGTCGGCGGCTGCATCGAGGCGATTTATCCCTACGAAGACCCTGTTGCTTTAGTCTGTAATGAGGAAGGCAAGCTGGAAGGGTTGCCCCTGAACCGCGCTCTGCGTGATGAGGACGGTGACATCTACGACGTTGTTGCCGGAACATTCATGGTAGTCGGCTTGACGGATGACAGCTTCGGTTCTCTGACCGTAGAGCAGATGCAGAAGTTCTCCGACCACTTCAAAGTGCCGGAGCAGTTTGTCAAGCTGGGCGATAAGATTGTGGCGATCCCCATGATCTCGAAGGAACAGCAGAAGCAGGAGAGCATCGAGCAGAAGGACTTCGAGATGAACGCCGATACCTCCGGTCTGACGGTTGCCGGTCACATCGGGACATGGCACACCATTGACCAGCACGAAGTCGGCGGTCACAGCTTTTATCTGATGGAGCATGACACCTACGGCGATGAAGCGGCTTGCATCATCGTCGATGAGCGCGGCAAGCTCGTCCTTGATGATGTCTACAACGGCTTTGACGATGACACGCTCCGACTTCTTGACCTTGAGGTCAAGGAAGTGCCGGAAATGCCCGATCCCACGCTCTCCGTTCAGGATATGAAGGACTACGGCTACGCATGGGCTGGCGTTCTTCCCGCCGGTCAGGAGGCGGCTGAGAAGGCTTTGGAGAAGGGCTGCGAGGTTTACCGTCTTTATTCCGATAACACAGAGGGCTTGTGCGTGGATGCCAAGGAGATTGCCGATCATGCGGCAAAGGGCGGAATGCTCGGTATCAGCAAAGAAAGCTGGATGGCAGCTCTTGAGAAGGAAAATTACCTCAAGGCAGCGGAGATGTCGATGGAGGATGACTACGGCATGATTGACGGGATCATCAACAACGGTCCGAAGGAGGACAAGACCGCAGAGGTCAAAGCCCCCGAAAGGGGCGAAAAGTCCTCCATCATGGACAGGCTCAAGTCTGCAAAGGCTGAAAAGCAGATGGAATGCTGCCCCCCCCCCCCAAAAAGCACAAAGGAGAGATTGAGCTGTGAGCAGAAGTCAGAAGTGGCGGCAGGAGTGGTCGTTCTTCATCGGAGATAGCGGACGCCGGAAGTATAACCGCTTCTGCGTCCGCTGCGTCCATAGCTGCAAGCAGAGCTTCCGTGCGGATCTCATCGCCTGTCCGCACTTCTCCCGCAAGGCATCGCGGTGTTGACAGTTAGGGGTCGAAAAAGCCTGTGATTGCAAGCCTCAGAGCGACGAGGAATGACCGCCCAGTGTGATTATATTCCCCGCACAGTTCCAGCAATAGAGCGAGAATAAGTGTCGATTTCGGCACTTGTTTGAATGCCCGGAAAACGAATCAAAAGCCTCTGTCGATGCCCGTTTTGGGTGTCGGCAGAGGCTCTTTTTTTATGACATATTATGACATATTCAAAATAGCGGACAGCAGCTCTTGAACCTGTTGCCGGTATTCCGGCTTTATATCCGAAATACGTCTGGCAAGCGCAAGGGCTTCCGCTTCTGGCTCATCGGTCCCAAAGATAATTCGGTCCGCACTGACGCCCAGCAAACGGCAAAGACGCTGCAAGGCTTCAAGAGAAATACCGGAAGCACCACGCTCAATAGCGCTCAGGTGATTCGGCGTCATGCCAAGCATTTCTGAGAGCGTGTCCTGCGTATAGCCCGCCTGTTCTCTTGCCACTTGAATATTGCCGCCGATTTCAATATTGATGTCCTTCTTCTCTCGCATAGCCTCACCACCTTTGCATTTAGTGTACCTAACGGCGGTGTCATTATCCACGGCACGACGTCGTTAATTTTACTAACGACAATGCGTTGACTGTCCGTGATGAGGGTGATAGAATGGAGTTACCTACCAAAAGAGTGAAAGAAGGGGTGTCATGTCGCGCATTATTGAGTTTAGAAAGTCTGCTCAAAAAGCTGAAAAGCAATCCGTTCAAGGCAAGACTTGTGCGTTTACCGGTCATAGACCGCAGAGTCTTCCGTTCGGCTTTGATGAATCCGATAAGCGTTGTACTTCTTTGAAATCTGTTATGCGGGATCAGATTGTAGCACTCATCGAGAACGAGGGCGTCACGCATTTTATTACCGGCATGGCTCTTGGCGTCGATATGTACGCTGCGGAAATTGTACTCGATTTGAAATCAAAATACCCTCACATTACTCTGGAAAGCGCAATCCCCTGTGAGACACAAGCGATCAAATGGTCTGTGGCTTCACGGGAAAGGTATTACAATATTGCTGCAAAGTGTGACAAGGAGACCATGCTGCAACGGGAGTACACGCCGGACTGCATGGACAAGAGAAATCGGTACATGGTAGATCACGCCGATTATATTCTCGCAGTATGGAATGGATGCCCCAGCGGTACTGGGAATACCGTGAGATATGCCCACAAAAAGGGCAAGACCATCATCGTCATCAATCCGGTTTCCCTTGATGTCACGCGGGAATAAGGCAAAAAATTTCCTTCTGAATCAAGCGTTGTGAAAACTGTGAAGTATTTCCCGATAGCGAATACACATTGCACTGCTCAGTGATTATTGGAAACGTGTACGGCGTATGCTGCCCAGTGAACATCTCCACGGAACACATCGAATTTTCGCGGCTTCGTAAAACGGAAAGTGTCATCTTATGGACAGTCCATTGCCGAGGGAAAAATAAATCGCTGGAAACGGGAACGCCCCCGGCACTGTGCGTCTGGCACAGTGTCGGGGGCGTTTTTTCGTGTCTTAGTTATGAGCCAGTTCATTTAGGAGCAACTTTCGATAGTCCACATCCAAGACGCAGCGATGGAAGTCCATCAGACGGTGTTCGTCGAACAGCTTTTCACAGAGCTTGGTCAGCGGATGATTCATTAGCTTTGCAGAAATGCCAGTCTCGTTGAAAAACCTTGCCCATGTGAAGACCTCTTCTAAATCCTCCTGCCCAAGCGTGGCGGGAATGATGGCGTTGCAGAGACGGACAATGGGGCTGTCCGCAAATCGCTCTGCGACTTCCTCCGGTGTGCATTCATAGCGGTCACAGTCAAAGGAAAGTGCATCCTCAATTTTAAGATAATTTTCGGTTTCATCCCGTGTCAAGGTTATGGTGTAGTCTCCCATACCGGACGGCACATCAATATTCTCCATGACATCAAGCTCGTAACGGGATCCACCGATGATCGCCTCAAAGGAGAAAGACTGACAGATTACTGCTGGGTTTTTGTCTATCTTGTCCTCATTCAGAAATGACAGCGGATTATACTCTGTCAGTTCCCAGTCGATTTTTCCTCTCTCTGTTTGCTCGGCAATCTGCTGGATCAGATGTCGTTCTTCTTCGTGCAGATTTTCATTGTACAACATGATACACCTCCGTTTTCTGATTGTCGTTTTTTGGGGGCTGTTCTATGTTTCCGAAGAGAATGCCGTTTCTATCATCATTCCTTGGCTGAGGGCAGACCTTCGTAAAACCTCCTCAGTTCGTCCAAACTGCTTGTCCGATTTTTGATAGGCAGGGAGTCCCATGTAATGTCATGATAGCGTTCCGGCGGCTCGTCCCGAAGTCTTCGGTCGATAATGCAGACAATGCCGGTGTCTGTGAAATTGCGGATCAATCGCCCGATACCTTGCTTGAGCTTGATAATCATTTCGGGAACGCGGACATCCATCAGAGCGTCCTTTGCGACGGAACACTTATACTCGATAATTGGATCGGGGACAGGGAACGGAAGCCGGAAAATGATGACATTGGAAAGGCTTTTTCCTTCAATGCTGATACCTTCCCAATATGCACCCGTCCCCAGAAGCACGGAGTTCGTATCTTCCTTAAACTCACTCAGCACCTTGTCCTGCGACGATCCCGGCTGCTGCATCAGGATTTTGTACGGAAGATTTTTCTCGCTGAGAATGGAGTAGACCTCTTCCATGTCGGTCTTCGCCGTAAACAGCACGAGTGCCTTTCCGTTGGAAATGCTCAGTATCTCAAGCAGTCGCTCCACGCCCTTTTCAATGAAGGCTTCATGTTCTCTGGTCGGGTGCGGGAGATCGTCGCAATAGTAGATCATGGCGTGTTCATCGTATGGATATGGGGAAGGCTTTGGCTCGGATAAGCAGCCGCGGTCACCAGCGGGAAAGCCGGTATTGCTGATAAAGTAAGAATACTGTTCTTCCAGAGACCCGCTCGTGGCGTTCGTCAGCGTGGCAGAGGTCAAGATGGTTCTTTCATCACCATTGAAGTATAGGCGGCTCACAATTTCTTTTGTGTTTTTAGGGCAATAGACGAGTTCCGTGTTGCTGCCGTGCTGCTCAATCCAGATCAACATATCATCTATCCGGTCAAGAAGCTCTGAAAGGGACTCGCTGACGGCATCCAGATCATCAGAGGCAGCAAAGGAACGGTTGTTTCTGAAATCCATGCTGGAATAAATCTGAATGCTGGACGAAAGGTTGTGTATGGCGGCGTTCATCTCGGTAAGCAGTTCAATCGCACTGCCATTGTTGTCGAAGAAAAAGCGGTCAGCGTAGCGCATATCCTGCTCTGCCTCGTTGATCTGCTTTTGGACTTGTGCTTTCAGGCAGTTATAGAAGGCGATGATTGCGCTCTCTGCCTCTCGCTTTTCACCTGACACACTGCTCTGGTCAAAGGATCGCAGCTCATAGAATGCGCTCTTAATCATTCCAAAGAGCATACCCTGTCCGAAACGCTCCGTTGTGGCACTACGCACTTTATCATCCAAGTTGTGCGCTTCGTCCACGACAAGCAGATCAGCGGCGGCGTTAATCAGCCCTTCCTGACCGCGCCGGAGCTTCATGAGATGCTGGGTTAGAAAATCCTGATTGCACAGTACCACTCCATCCGTAAACTTTAATGCTGCGCGGACCTTGTAATACTTGCACTTCTTTTCACAGGAGCCGCAATTCTTCATGCTGAACCGCTGCACATTTACCTTGTCCCAGACGCCTTGCGGCAAAACCTCCGGGAAATCCTTGCGTTCCTCATACCCCTGCTGGATTCCTTCTTTGAGCGCGTCCGGTGGGTCAGCCTTCGGGTCACACATATACTCATCTGCGCGTTTGTTGCAGAGATAATGGGTCTGTCCTTTTGCGAGGATGACATCTCTGTTCAGCCCAAGAAGGGGCATTACCGCGTGGACATCGCGCCAGAGCTGTTCTTGAAGCGCAATGGTCGAGGTTGCGATGATAACCGGCTTGTTCATGCGTTTGCTGTACAGCAGCACCGGCACAAGATAGCCAAAGGACTTTCCAATGCCCACGCCAGCTTCAATCGCAAAATGCTGATCGTTTATGAGGGCGTCCACAATCTCAAAGGACATATCCTGCTGCCCCTCACGCATTTCCAAACCATGCTGCGGGGCTTCATCCCAAAAGAAGGTGCTGACTTGCTCACTCATGGAGTACAGCTCTGCTTTTCTGCGCTTTTTCCGTTCCTCCGATGTATTGAATCCAAAATAGAATCTGTTGTCCATCCACATTCCTCCCGGAATAGAAACCCATGCTATCCGCGTTTCAGTTCAATGCTGACGTTTCCGTTCTCGTCGATGGTCAGCGTCATGTGTCTGATGTGCTTCTCATAGAACTGCCGCCGCTCTGCGGGAGACATTTCGATCCTCGTGTTTCGCAGAGCAGCGTCAAACATATCGTTGACGTTCAGGTGAACGGAGTTGTCAATCCAGCGGTACATCTCCTTGAATAGTGCGTTTTTCTTGATGTCCTCGCTGTTGCCGGAGTAGAAGTCATCCAGATAGCAGTAGAATATCCCGGATTCTGCAAGTGCCGACTTCATATCCGGTCCGCATTTTTCCCGCTCAATCATGACAAGGAATCTGGCGTCCGGCAAGGAAGAGATAAGCCCCCAGTAGTCGGAATCGCTTGAGACGATGACGAAGGAATCCACTTGCTTCTGGTAGTGTTCCTGACAGGCTCTTGCGGTGAGCTTGATGTCTACCAGTGATTTGTTCTGCTTGATCCGCTCAATCATGATATGCTCAACGGGGATGCGGGTGTAGTTTTCAAGAATCCGCCATGCCGTAGCGGTATGTACGTCATCAAAGAGAATGATCGCCGTAATTTTCTGCATGACCTCATAATCAAGGTTTTTGAGCGTGGCGCACAGTTTGTACGGGTCAGAGTTTTCGCAGTCCACTACCAATACGGTCTTCTCACTGTCATCTATGAAGTCGTAGATATTGTTTTTTACAAAAGCCCCTGCATCGGAGACTTTACTGTATTCCGTGAAGGCGTCGCAATGCCATTGATAAAGCAGGGTAGCAAACTTCTTATCATTATAGAGGACATTGCCCTCGTCCATCGGTACCCAGTTAATGTACATTTGATAGGGGTAGTAGGAGAGACTTGCGTAATAGATGTCCGCAGCATCTTTCGTTCCGTCCTCTGTCAAGCCGTTTGGCATAATGAACAGCTCTTTTATGTACGTCCAGTTAATCCAGATTGGAAAGAGGCTTTTGCAGTTGTTAATGCGGTCTGAAATCAGCCGGTTGATCTCGATAATGTGGTGGCATAGCTTTGTACTCGACTTTTTGATAAAGCTGATTCCGTCATTTGAAAGCTGCTGCATACTGGACATCGGAAGGATCTCAGGCATCGAAAGAAGCCCACGGTATTCCATCCGCATGATGTCATTTATTTTCCGGTAATTGCGCTCAATGGCGGTGCGGATGATACATAGATTTCGGATGATGCGGGCATTTTTATCCTGCTCAAGCCGGTTGTATATCTCTATCTTCGGCGGCTCGTGTTCATTTTGGAAAATACGAAGCGGGACGCCGATCAGGTAAGCGACCTTTGACACAAGCTCATAGGTGCTGTCTTTGTAGGCAATCTGTTCTCCGGCATATTCGATGCCATTCAACATGACTGAATTGCCCATGATCTACTCCTTTCTCGTAGGGGAGTTAAGCGGTCATTACATTGTCCGTCCACATCTCACACTGGCTCATGACAGTCTGGACAGCATCATCCATACCCTCTGGCGGATATTTGTGTTTTTTCAGCAACCTTTTGACCAGGCGGCGCATTCCAGCTCTTGCGCTCTCTTTCTTTTGCCAGTCTATTGTCTGGTTTTTGCGAAGCAAATCTGTCAGTTCTTTCGTGATAGCAATAAGCTCGTCATGCTCGTAAAAGTCCTTGATTGCTTGCGGTTTTGTGAGGGCATCATAGAAAGCAAGCTCGTCCGCTGTCAATCCGAGTTTTTCACCCTCGGCGGCAGCAGCGGCAATGTCTTTCGCCAGCTTGAGTAATTCTTGAATGACTTCCTCGTTGGTCAGCATTCCGTTCAAATAGCGGTTCATTGCGCTCTGAATGATTTCGGAGAACTTTTCAGACTTGACAATATTTGTTCGACGGTAAACAGAGACCTGTTCGGAAATCAGTTTTTTCAGGAGTTCGACTGCAAGATTCTTCTCCTTCATGTTTGCCACTTCTTCAAGAAACTTCGGATCGAACAACGAAAACTCAGTCTGGACATCGGAGAAGAGGTTGATAACACCTTCGCTCTTGATGCTGTGCTTCAAAAGCTCGTTAATGCGCTCATTTACTTCCGGAAGCGTAAACTTCTTTCCGGTACCGCCTGAAACCAAGCGCACGGTCATTGTTCTTACGGACTCGAAGAAAGCTGCCTCCATGCGAGTTTGCTCGTCTACCAAGCTGCTGCACAGCGAAAGTGCCTGCTTGAGAAGCAGGGCTTCTTTGATAAACACATTCTGTGTCTTCTCATGGTCGGGAAGCTCGTACTCTGCAACACTCTTGCCGAGTATGAAGTTCACTCCGCCGCTGATGAGCTTCGCCCTGTCGAGGTCGCTTCCGGTCATGAATTTCTCATAACTGAATCCGTGGAACAAATCTCTGCAAATAGAGAGCTTTTCAAGGAACTTCGGATATGCAGCCTTGCTTACATCTGTATCACCATAGTTCTTCTTGTCTCTGGCAGTATAGTCGTTCATTGCCTGTTTCAGTGCAGCCGCAATACCGACGTAATCGACAACCAAACCGCCTTCTTTATCTTTGAAGACACGATTGACGCGGGCGATAGCTTGCATCAGGTTGTGTCCAGCCATCGGCTTATAGACATACATCGTAGCAAGGGAGGGAACATCAAAACCGGTCAGCCACATATCCACGACGATGGCGATTTTCAGCGGAGAGTTGTTGTCTTTGAATTTCCGCGCCATATCGTCCTTATGAGCTTTGTTGCCGATAATCTCACGCCATTCTTCGGGATCGTTATTGCCTTGCGTCATGACCACTGCAATCTTTTCCGTCCACGCTGGGCGTAGCTCAAGAATGCGCTTATAAATCTTCATTGCTATGGGACGCGAATAAGCAACGATCATCGCCTTGCCGGTCAGGATATTCTCACGGTAATTCTCGTAATGATCAAGAATGTCATTTACCAAGGAATTGATCGTCTGGTCGGCACCGAGGATTGCTTCCATCTGACCGAGTTCCTTTTTGCTCTTTTCAATGACATACGGATCGGCGTTGTCAGCCATAATGTCATACTCATTATCGATCAGATGGAGGGTGTTCTCGTCGAGTTTCAGGTGAATCACACGGCTCTCGTAGTAGACGGGTCTGGTCGCGCCATCTTCAACTGCCTGTGTCATATCATAGATGTCGATGTAATCACCGAAGACCTCTCGTGTACTGCGGTCTTTTGTGGAGATCGGTGTTCCGGTGAATCCGATGTAGGTCGCATTAGGAAGCGTGTCTCTTATAATGCGGGCAGTGCCGATAACGGTTTTCGCCTCGACTTCGCCGTTGTCCTTCTGCTTGACCACAACCTTCTCATTGAGACCATATTGCCCACGATGCGCTTCATCAGCCATCACGATAATGTTCCGACGCTCCGAAAGAGCTTCGTTGCTTTCTTCAAACTTCTGCATGGTCGTGAAGATTATGCCGTTTGCCTGTCTGTTTGCAAGCAGTTCTTTCAGATTCTTGCGGCTCTCAGCGTGCTGCGGCGTTTGCCGGAGGAAGTCCTTGCAGCGGGCGAATTGTCCGTAAAGCTGGTCGTCCAGATCGTTACGGTCGGTAATGACAACGATAGTGGGGCTTTCTAACGCTTCTTGCAGATAATGAGCATAGAAGACCATAGACAACGATTTTCCGCTGCCCTGTGTATGCCAGAAGACGCCACCCTTACCGTCCGTCACGGTTGCGTGTTTTGTAGACTCAATCGCCTTTTTGACTGCGAAATACTGATGATACCCGGCGAGTATCTTGAATGTATTCTGTCCATCCACATTAAAGCAGATGAAGTTTTTCACGATGTCAAGGAAGCGGGTCTTCTCAAACAGTCCTACAAAGAATGTGTCAAATGATGCGTGTTGCGTATTCTCATAGCTGCCGTCTGTTGTTTTCCACTCCATAAAGCGGTCTTCGCCGGACGTGATTGTACCAGCCTTTGAAGTGGTCAAGTCGCTCATGACACATACCGCATTATAAATGAACATAGAGGGGATCTCATACATATAGTTCCGGAGCTGACGGTATGCTGCGGAAGCGTCGGTTTCTTCGCGGGACGGAGACTTCAACTCCACAATGACGAGCGGGAGACCATTGATAAAGAGGATCACATCCGGTCTTTTTTCGGAGTTCTCAATGAAAGTCCACTGATTCGCAACTGTGAACTCGTTACTGGCGGGATTTTTGAAGTCTACAAGGTAAACAAGGGTAGAGCGTTCTTCACCCTTGTCATAGTATTTTACCGGAACCCCGTTTTGGAGGTAGTCCATAAAGACCATGTTCTTCTGCAAGAGCGTTCCGGTTTCAAAGTTCTTGAGTTTGTAGATTGCCTCCGTCAGAGCGTCCATAGGCAGGCTCTTGTTGATCCGCTGCAAGGAAGGTAGCAGAACATCCTCATAAAGCGGCGAGTGATAATCGCGCTCCACGTCCGGTCCATAGATATAGTTATAGCCCAGTTCTTCATTGAGAAGCTGCAAGACAGCGTTCTCGTAATTTGATTCTGTAAAATATCCTGCCATAGTTTTGTCACTCCCTTTTACGCCAGACTCGCCCCAAACTGATCCAGCGTATTTTCTGCATCTCTGTCAGTGACAGGCTTATTCATTGCCTTTTCAATCAGATTGAGAAGACTCTTTGCTCTGTCAATGAAGTAGCCATTGAAGTTATCTGCCTTCAATTCCGCATAGTTGATAAAGTGCGATTCCACCCGTGCTTGCAACTCATTCTCAGTCAGTCCATCAACCTTTTTTAGAATTGCCCCCAGATACTCACTCGGCGCATTTCCGCCAATCGAGCGGTTGGTGGCTGGAAGAATCGGGGTCTTGTTAATGATGGAATTATACCGTTCGCGCTTGATGCCCATTTTCTCGCAATATGCTTCGGGGAATATATGGTGAATATCCGGAGACTCAAGCATACTGTTTACAATGTCAATCGTCGTGTTGTTCATAAAGTCACGACACTTCTCCTTGTAAAGAAGAGCCATTATACCTTTATATGCCGCGCTCAAGCGAGTTTGAAGGGTTAGCAGCCGCGTAGAAGAAAAGACTGCGCTGTTAATCGTGTGCATTGCATTCGGACGTCCATTGACCGCTTCAACCATGTCCTCAATGTCATAGGCATAGCGGGTTTCGTTCGCACCGCCATACATCTCACCCAAAATCCCGCACCAATACCACCGAGAAAGAGTTTTGATTGTGTTTGGCTCATTGCATTTGGATTTTCCGAGAACAGCGCAGATTGCCGCAAGTGGAATCAACTGCGTTGTATAGGGCAAATCTCTTTGACGGAAAACGCACTGATCCCGAAGAAGAAACTCCTTTGCGATTTTGAACCCAGACAGCACTGCATCCCGGTTCGCTATGTACGATTCATAAGGAAGTCCCAGAACATCTTTCTTTTTGCAGGAGATTGTGTTTGTCTTTCCAGACTGCTTGTTCAAATAGCTTGTATAGAGACAAACCGTTGTCAGGAAGGTAGTCTCATCAATCCCATCGAACAGGTCTGTTCTCAGCGTGTCACCGAAACCGCAAATTGTATTTCGACACTGCACCCAGTCTTTTCTCAGGTCAAAGTCTCTTGTGGCATAAGTTGCGGTAACAAGCTCAAACACCGTGAGAGGAACACCACCGGTATTGACGTTCTCAAACACCTTGCACACTGCCTCTCGCGGCGTGGACTTGTCCAGCGTAATCACAGGCAGCTTATACCCGGAAATTGTATTCAGCACATCCGCCTGAAAACGCTTGAACTCGTCCATTGCCTCCGGCTTCATTCCATAGTGCGTCATGTAGCCCATGAACCAGTCCATAACGGCGTTGCTATCGAACACAATATTGACCGGAAACAACTTATTCTCGTATTCATATTCTCTGGTTGAGAGATCGAGCTTCACATCACGGTCAAAATTCTCTTTAATTTTGCGATCTTCGGGGATGGACAGGACTGCATCAAAACGATCCTCATCATCGTCGAGGCACTTCTCCATTGAGAGATAATAATAACGTTTAATAGCCTTGCCTTTTTCTGTTTTGGTCGAGACCGGCTCTTTAGAGGACGTTGCCTGATAAATAGAAGTAAGCCGCTGCTGACCATCAAGAATCAAATGCTCCGGCTTTACAGAGACACCCTTGACGCCTGTAATTGTCCGGTACTTGAATTGAATATCCGGGTTGCCGTATTGCAGCCGCATGATGGCACCCATAGGATAACCCTGTGATAAGCTGGCGATGATGCCTCTAATCCGGTTATCATCCCAAGTCCAGTCGCGCTGAAACTCCGGCAACTGCATTGAGCCGAACTTAACCTCCGCTAAAAGCTGACTTAGGTTTGTATCAAGAGATTGCGGTGAAATAATCACGTCTGCGCCTCCTTCATTGAGTTTTACTGATCGGACGAGCCCAGTCTGCTTTCCAGATCTGAAATATCACTGCGGATGGAAGAGATGTCCGACTCAATATTGTCAACCCGCTCGGACAAAGAATCCTGCTGACCTTGAATGTACTCTATTTGTGAGTACAAACCTCGCACTGCCAGAATCAATTCTACCATCAGCCCCTTGTCATCAAGGGAGAGAAGGCGTTCTTTTTCAGTCTGTATCTTTTGAGCCTCCTGTTGAAGCCGCTCTTCCTCACGAGCTGCTTCTGCTGCGGCTTTCTCAAGACGAAGCCGTTCCTTTTCAAGCCGCTTTTTCTGGCGCTCATCTTTGCTTCTTTTCAAGCTCTCCTGAACTCTATTTAACATGGTTTAACTTAAACCTCCTATGTCAGAATCCTATACTTTTCTCAGTTTTCTTGACGGACCATCTATGTAGATGCTCTTTGCGATCTGCTGCAAATCAAAATCATTTTCGCAGACAATGTTGTCGCATGGCACATGGACAGTTATCTGGCTTTTGTTGTTGTCCAATTTGTCAAATAGTTCGGGCTTGCTGATAAAATAGTCCTGCAAGGGCAAATAGTAAACGGTTTCCTCTTCTACGTCTACATAGAATATGACAAATGCACACGAGCTGCCCAAACCATATCGTATTGTCTTAATTTCCATCTCAAGCGCAAATGCGTCTCCATTTTTTAGTTGTCGTGGCGACCGAGTTCCCTTAATTTGCCCTTCTATTTTCTTGTTCGTCCACTCTTCGTTCTCAACTAATTCGACTGTGCAATCCAATCCATTATCCCGCCCAGTCATTTCATGGTACTCCCAGTTTTCTGACGGAAATCGAAAATGAACCAGCTTTCGTGCTTCTGCTCCAATAATCCGTGCAGTACAGTCCTTAGGTAATTTACTCAAAAGCTATTTCACCTCCGATAAACGATAATTTAGCGGCTTAGAGCTGGACAGCAGAGACGTCAATCTCGCCGGACATGAGCTTTGGTAGAAGCATGTCTCGCAGTGCTGTAAAGGTTTTACACTCTTCCTCGTTGGCACGAAATAAAGAGAACAATGGCTCAACCAGATCGTTATACTCTCTGAGATTATGTTCAGGAGGAATAACCACTTGAACAGAGCGCAAGTTCGCTTGGCTGATCTTTGGCTGAACAGCACCGGTAACAATAGATTTTACCGGAGTCTGCTTAAAGAGCATATATAGGCTCTCAACATCATAACCAAGCCTTCCAGTGAGAATGTGGGCATGGTTATTTACCCAGAATTGTCCCCACACATATTGCAGAATAGGGTAGCCAGCATCGTCAACAACAGTACCATCTTCTCCAAGAAGAAGATATTTACCGTCGAAGATGTAGTTATCCACAAAATCCATGAGAGAGGCTGCACCATAATAAGGATAAATCTTCTTCTCCATCTTCGTTCTATCTGCACCAGAGAGAGGGATACGCTTCGAGTCATGGATTTCGATGATCTCACCAACTGTACCTATGCGCCAGCCATCTGGAAGATCATCTTGTACGCCATACGGGAAGAACTGTTTGTAAAGCGTTTGTGCTTGAGCAAGTAAATTATCGTTTACCTGTTTGTTATTCCTGATCTTCTCGTCTATCGGTTCGAGTATCGAAACAAGGTAATCCTGCTGTTTCCTTTCTGGCAGAGGGATTTCCATGTTTCCAAATATCTGTGCATTTATATTTCCTCGTGTACTTCCAGTGTTGAAGGATTGAACCCAGTCATTGTATTGTTTCGACCTGCAATAATACTTCACATACTTAGGGTTCACTTTCTCCGGATCTATACTGAACTTAATCAAGAATCCAGCATATACAAACACCCCGTCACTTCCGTCGTAAAAGTAGTTGCGACCTGTACTTCCTCCGGTTCGTGCAAAAACAATGTCATTGGGTTTAAGGATGTACTTGTCTGAATTAGGAGCATCGACGCTCTTTAGCTCACTTAGGTTTAATGTTCCATCGTCAAAAATATCTGTAATTCTAAGGTAAGTAGGAAGGTCTGCCTTTCGCTCGACAGCGGAGGCAGCTATTCCATACGATCCTTTTCCTCCTATGGAGAGGTCATTTAGTTTGGCAAATAACATAATGCCCACCATCCTATCCGATGTATTTTCTGTGTGCCAGCTTCACGTTCTGTTGCTTCACCATCGCATAGTGCATGGTGGTGTCGATTTTCTGATGCCCTAAGAGCTGCTGGACTTGCTCTATGGGCATTCCTTTGTCTATGGCAGTAGTGGCCAGTGTGCGCCTGAACTTGTGAGGGTGAACCTTCGGGATATTCAGACGCTTTCCCAGCTCCCGAAGGCGTGTCTCCACTCCGCCGATCATCAATCGGTCAAAGGGAGCTTTCAGGGAAACAAACAAAGCCGGGTTTTCATCCGATCTGCCCTCAAGATAGTTTTGAAGGTGGATCTTCGTCCTTGCGTCGAAGTAGACCAATCGTTCTTTAT
This sequence comes from Faecalibacterium sp. BIOML-A4, assembly GCF_009679665.1. Taxonomy (NCBI): domain Bacteria; kingdom Bacillati; phylum Bacillota; class Clostridia; order Eubacteriales; family Oscillospiraceae; genus Faecalibacterium; species Faecalibacterium sp. BIOML-A4. The sequence goes on from NZ_WKZG01000019.1 coordinate 40,233, forward strand.
TGCCCTTGCCGATAACCACGCATTCGCGTTCGTTGAAGTTGATGTCTTCGCGGTTTAGCGTGACCAGTTCTCCAACACGCATTCCGGACGAAGCCAGAAGATCAACCATAGCCAAATCACGCGCCGTTGTACAGTTGTCGCGCATCAGCTCCAACGCTTCATCGGTGTAGGTGTCCTTAACAACCTTTGCGGTTTTCACCTTATGAATCCGTCGCACCGGACTTTTCACGATGAAGTCCTCATCCTCAAGCCAAGAGAAGAAACTGGACAGGATCCGGCGGATGTTGTCTATGGTCACTTTACTCGACCTTCGCTGAACCTGATAGTTGGTTAGATAGCGGCGCAAATCATCTGTGGCGACCTGTTGCACTGCCTTTCCGACTCCGGCAATCAGAGATTCAATCGTCTTTCGGTAGTAGCTCAGGGTTTTCTCTGAGCAGCCTTCGATCCGTTTTGCTGTGATAAATGCTTCGACTGCATCTGTTTCTTCTGCTGGAATTGAGCCACTATCATAGGTGATCGTTGCCCCTTCCAATGTCTCAGCCATTGCATCCCGAAGGTGCATGAGCTGTTCGTTGTTAAGATACGGCAGCATTTTTCGCTGTATCTCCGTGATGAGTTGTTCTGTCATTGTCGTGTCTCCTTTCGAGGTAAGAGAACGACATTCAGTGGCAGTCCCTTTTGTAAAACTCTCGCCACTGGTGAGAGTTATTCAGACGGTAAACGATAATTTAGCTGATCTCCTGCAAACGATATATCAAGAGCGGTTCGGCAATGACATTTTGGCAGTAAATCAGGGAGTCCTCTCGGATATTTGCTCATATTCAAGAGACAAAGTAGCTGTCTCTGAGTTGAACGTCAGAACCTACTTCTCAACGGAAAATATGCTGTCGGGAAAAGCTGGTTCAACCGAGGCAACAAGCCTACCAACTACATCACAGACAACCGCTTGCCATAAAGGTGATACGTTGATTTCCAACATTCGTCCTTACTTTAAGAAGATTGTCTACTGTGAGGACAAATGTGGCTGCTCAACCGATGTTCTTTGCTTTACGCCAAGTCAGCCGTGTTACTCGGCGTACCTATTCAGCACCCTATATGCCGACAAGTTCTTCGCATTTATGGTTGCTGGATCGAAAGGAACGAAAATGCCCCGTGGAGATAAGCAGCAGATTATGACATACCCTGTTGTTCTACCATCGGAAGAAGAGTTAGCCGGGTTTAATACCATTGCTTCACCACTTCTTGAGCAGATTTATTCTAATAGAGCGGAAAATAAACGGCTGTCCATACTAAGAGATACCCTTCTTCCAAAGTTGATGTCCGGCGAGATTGACGTCTCTGCTGTCCAGCTCTAAGCCGCTAAATTATCGTTTATCCTATCGTTAAGCGCAATCTTTTCGTCAATCCTTGCAAGGAAATCTCCGATGCGTCTCTGCTCGTCCAAGTCTGGCACTGACAATTCAAGCTCTTCGAGAACGCTTTGTTGAACTCGCTGCCTTCCAGAAGATCCAACCATAGACTTTATAGCTACATTACGGAAAACCGGGTTTATTGCTGTGTAATAAACAAATTGCGGATCGCTGATTCCCGTTTTTGCTCTCATCACAATAAACTCCGTTGAGCCAAAGCCAATTTCGCCATCATCAAGCATATCAACATAAGCGGTTTTTCCGTTTTCAAGGCATGGAGTGATCCTTGCCATAACGGTGTCCCCGTTGCAAAACTTAGCTCCGCCGTTAAACTCGGCTTTTTCCGTCTCTGGAATCTTTTTCGTGAACGGCTTTAATTTGTCCATTGCAACCTTCGTTGCAATGTCACCCTTTTTGAGGCTCAAGCGAGGATTAAAGTCAATAAAGTCGGCAGCGCGAATTGTCCTCCACTCAGATGTCATACCCAATCGCCCCCAGTCGTTCTTTGATCTGCGCCTCAAGTTCATGGGACTTTGCGAAAAGCTCAGAAAGTTCAGAAGTCAAACGCCCCATTTTCTCTTCAAACGGCTCGCCGTCATCTTCCTGTTCCTCAATACCAACATAGCGTCCCGGAGTGAGAATGTAATCCTGCTTTGCAATGTCCTGTGTAGTGACAACAGCACAGAAGCCCTTTTCATCTTCGAGTGTTCCATCAACGAAGGCATTATAAGTGTCGGCAATTTTCTTGATGTCTTCATCCGTCAGTTCGCGCAGCTTCCGCGTAACCATAGTGCCGAGTTTCCGTGCGTCGATGAACAGCGTTTTGCCTTTTTGCTTCTTGTTCTTTGCAAGGAACCAGAGCGATACCGGGATCTGCGTCGTGTAGAATAGCTGCGTCGGCATTGCAACGATACAGTCCACAAGGTCAGCATTGATAATGTTCTTGCGGATTTCACCTTCACCGCCGGACTGTGAGGAAAGCGAACCATTTGCAAGCACCATGCCGATACGTCCATTCGGAGCGAGATGCCAGATCATGTGCTGCAACCATGCAAAGTTGGCGTTGCCAGCAGGAGGCGTACCATACTGCCAACGGACATCATCAACGAGTTTATCCGCACCCCAGCCGGAGAGATTGAAGGGCGGATTTGCCATAATGAAGTCTGCCTTGAGCTGAGGGTGGCAATCGTTAAAGAACGTGTCCGCATTAAACTTGCCGAGGTCGGCTTCAATACCGCGAATGGCAAGATTCATCTGCGCCATCTTCCATGTGGTCGGGTTGGAGTCCTGTCCAAAGACGGAAATCTTGTTGATGTTGCCGCCGTGATTTTCGATGAACTTTGCGGACTGAACGAACATACCGCCAGAGCCGCAGCACGGGTCATAAACACGTCCATTAAACGGCTGCAATACTTCAACAAGGGTACGCACGACACAAGAGGGAGTATAGAACTCACCGGCAAGTTTGCCTTCCTGTTCAGCAAACTTAGAGAGGCAATATTCGTATGTACGACCGAGAATATCCTTGCTGCTCCCATGCTCGATCATCTGAATGTTGGTGAAGAGATCAACCACTTCACCAAGCCGCCGCTTGTCCAGTTCCGGACGGGCGAAGTTCTTAGGAAGAATATCTTTGAGACGCTTGTTTTCTTTCTCTATACTGCGCATTGCATCATCAATCACCGTGCCAATTTCCGGCGTGTGAGCGGCAGCAGCAATCGCACTCCATCGTGCATTCTCAGGAACAAAGAAGATGTTTTCGGCAGTGTATTCGTCCTGGTCTTCTTCAAATCCATCGCCTTCTTCAACCAGTTCCTTGTACTTTGCCTCGAAGCGATCAGAAATGTATTTCAAGAAAATCAATCCGAGAACGACGGACTTGTATTCGGATGCGTCGATGTTTCCGCGCAGGACGCAAGCCGCGTCCCAAATTTGTTTTTCAAAGCCGATATTGCTTGTGTTATTCTCAGCCATTTCAGCAACCTCCAAAGTTATAGTTTCACACTTACTATTCTACAAAAAGAGCTGTACGAAAAACCGGACTCAGTTCTTGTCCGTTCGCACAGCCTCACATATATCTCCGATGTCACAGTTCAAGTAATCACAAACGCGCAGCAAAATAGAGAGGGACACTTCTTCCCCCTTATTCAGTTTTGTCCATGTTCCGGCAGACAGCCCTACTTCATGTCGTAGAGAAGCCTTCTTTATGTCGCGTTCCAGAAGAAGCATCCATAGTTTCTTATAGCTTATGCGCACGGCAACCATCCTTTCGCTTGCTTGCATTCAACATCGCATATAATATTATACTGGATTTCATTCTCAAAAGCAATCCGTTGATGCAGAAATTAAAGAAAAAGTTTCAATTTCTCGAACCTTCTCTCAAGGATGCAGGGCATCTCCGGTCAACAGGAGATGCCCTGCTTTTGAAAGGACTATTCGCGCTGTGTGCTGCGCAGATGATCACGGTCATGGTCAGCAGAAGGAGCGAGAAACGTATCAACATTAGACTTGATCGTCTCTATTTGCTTTACTTCTTTTTTGAGCTTCGCACGTTCATCATAGAGCCGCTGTTGCTCATCAAGAAGTCGCTGCTGTTGCGCTTGCAGTGTCTTCAAGCTCGGCAGTTTTTCATCGCCCTGCATGGCAAGTAATGTGCTTCTCGCTGCCTCAAAGATCACAAGCTCGGCTTCGTGCTTTGCTTTGAAACCCGGCTTATCTTTTGCCTTCTGGAATGCGTCATATACGGGCTTGAGCCGCTGGTAGTTGGAGATGTTTTTGATAAGCGGTTGGACTTCCCGCAGTCGCGCTTCGACGCCTTTCAGTTCCTTGCCGGTGCGGTCATAGGAGCTGTGAACGTCCTCGACCTTCTTTTCAAGATCGGCGTATTGGAGCAAGTTGTTTTCCGTGAGATAATTGAGTGTCCGCGCCGCTTCCTTGAGGATCGTGAGCTTGGCTTTATACTCATAGCCCTTGCTGTCGATAAGTCTGATCCGCTCCTGAATATCTCCGATGAGAGAGATGCCCTTCGGCACGGTCTGCCTCCGGTTTCTGCGCGGCGTCCGTCCGGCAATCCGCTCCTTGATGCGTTCCTCGGTGTAGTTCTCTCCGATGGTCTTAGAACGAGTAAACCGCTCCTGACCTTCAGCGCGAAAGGAGATATATTTGCCGGTCTTGATTTCATAACCAGCTTCCTGCATGAGCCGCAGAAAATCATCGTAATCCTTCGCTGTGATGACGAGTCGGTCAATGGTCTGCTTGAGCTTTTGCTTCCAGCTCGTGCCGCGTTTGGCTTCGGTGTACTCCTTGTAGCCCATGCCCTTGTTCTGAGAGGGAGGGATAACAGAGAGACCGTTTTCCTTACAGAGCCGGTCGCTGACCTCGCGCATATCATAGTAAATCCGCTTGTAGCTCTTATATGCGTGGTAGTCCACGAAGTCAACCGCATTGAAAATCAGGTGGTTATGAACATGGTCTTTGTCAATGTGAGTGGTCAGCACATACTCATATTTTCCTCCGAGGATTTCATCTGCAAACTGCTTGCCGATCTCGTGGGCAAGCTCCGGTGTGACCTCTCCGATTTCAAAGGACTGGATCACATGACGGGCTATGATCCTGACCGGATTCATCCCTTTTTGCTCAGCTATTTTCCGCGTCCATTCAAATTCCCGCGCTGCGGTCTCGCTGGCACAGCCGTAGGACGAGACCAGCAGCTTCTCGTCTGTCTTTTCGGGATTCAGAATGTACGCGATTGCCTTGCTCAAAGTTCCTCGGATTGCTTTGATTTTAGTAACTGCCATACCGCGTCCATCTTTTCTTTCAGCTCGTCAATATCGTCCTGATAGAATCGTCCCGTCGAGTTGATCCTGCGGCAGACGGTATTGATGTTCACACCGATCTTGTTGATTTCGGCGGCGAGCTTTTTCTGCTCCGTGTAGTCCACAACGATGATGTAGCCGTCGATCAGCATCTTCCTTGCATACGCACCGAAGTTCTCCGTGCCGATCATCTCCATCTTCTTTGCAATCGTCCGTTCTTCCTGTGGTGTCAGCCAAATCTTCTTCTGAATGTCTCGTGTTCTTCGTACCATGCTGCGCCCTCCGTCGTAAAGATTAGAAGGGTTTGGGACTATCCCAACAAGCAAAAATCTGATGTTAAGGGCAGGGCCTCCTTAACTGATTTTTCTCCGGTGGGTACTCACCGGATTTGCTTGCTAATCTCCCAAAATCGTATTCCCCGAAGATTCCTCCGTGAAATGTCCCTTCACTTTACAACGGACACAAAAAGGGCGTTTGTTGAGTACCGGATTTCAAAAAAGTCAAAAAATCATTGGATTTCCCATGTGAAAGCCACTGTGTCTGTCACATCAATATCAACCGGCTCAATCTCAGGTGCGGCGCACTTGCTCATCGCCATAAGAGGCTGAATACAGTCTTCGACCTCATAGCTTGTTCTGGAATACACATTGAGTTCGCCCCAGTTGTAGTCGATATTGAGTAGCTGCCCAAGCGTACCGCCTGATGCTTTGCAAAGAATCTCCGCCTTCGCTCTGGCATTCTCCGTCGCGCTGATCAGCAGCTTTTCGCTGACCGCTGATGGGTTTCTTACAGTGAATGCAATACTGAGTTCCGGCTTTGCACCGCAATCCGCAACCGCAGAAATGACCTTTGCAAGCTGCTTGCTGTCAAAGTCAAAGGCAAGTTTCAAGCGATAGCTGCAAGCATATCCGGCAAACTCTCGCTTGTAATTTCCTTGCCGATCCTTGACATTCTCGTACCTTGTCTGAACATCAAAGCTCGTGGTCTTCAGGTCTTCCTTGCGATACCCAACGCGGACTGCGGCACCTTGCAGTCTTTCGATTCTCTCGGCAGCTTCCGACATTGCGCGGTCATAGGTTTCAGATAAGACTTCAATGTTCAGGGATAGGATGATGTAATCCGGTCTTGCCGAGACACTGCCCGTCCCTTTTACGGTGATTGTTCTCATTACTTTCTCCCGTCCTTTCTGGAATTGAAGTCCTCGTCGATACGCTTTTTCCAATTCGTACCCAGAGGTACGCTGCAACGGACAGCAGAAACCGCTTCGCTCAGAACCTCATAGTTGAGCTGCGTTCCCTTATGGTCAGAGTGATAATTGACCGCTCGGTCTGCTCCAATACCGAAGTGCTTTGCCGTTTCAACTGCGTCAATATTTGCGCCGAGGAATAGAAACTCCCAGCCGTACTTTTCCTTCTGCCGCTCGATCATTTTCTTAACTGTCTCGCTGTCATAACGGCGGCTTGCATTCTCCATGCCGTCCGTTGTGATGACGAACAGCGTATGTTCAGGGACATCCTCATTTCTTGCGTACTTGTGGACATTCCCAATGTGATGAATTGCTCCGCCGATAGCATCCAGAAGGGCAGTACATCCGCGAACGGAATAGTCCCTGTCGGTCATCGGCTCCACCTTCTGAACCGGCACACGGTCATGGATAACCTCGCTCACGTTGTCAAAGAGAACGGTAGAGATCAATGCCTCGCCATTCTCTTTTTTCTGCTTTTCAATCATGGAGTTGAATCCTCCGATGGTGTCTGTTTCCAGTCCGCTCATAGAGCCGCTGCGATCAAGGATGAATACGATCTCCGTCATGTTCTTTCTCATGTTTTGTACCTCCGTATATAAAAAAATGACTGCTTGGTGTCTCACCTTACAGTCATATTGTACTTCGGTATTCACTTCATTTGGTCGCATGGCAAGCGACATTATTCTAAGGACAAGAACAGCTCTCCGTCAATGCTTAGGATGTCATCCATCGGAATCTTCGTGCCGTCCTGCATGGTAATCAGGCGCTCAAAGTCATCAACCTTTATGACTGCGCCGGTTGCAGTTACATACTCACCGCCAGCTTTGCGCTCATCAGGTTTGAAGTAGGTTATTTCAACCTCCGGCTCTTCATCAAGGGCATCCATGAGAAGCTGATACCTCATGTTCAAAGCGGTCAAGGCTCCCTCATCAAGCTCAATCCTTTCGTCGGTCAGACGTCCGGTTTCCTTGATTGCAGAATCATAGCCGGTGAGGGCGGCAAAGGGCGCAAACTGCGCTGCACGATCTGACATCGGCATTTGTGATCGCGTTTTGGAGACGTGGTGAGGAAGCCCCATGATCTCGTTGTATTTTCTGTTCACGCCTTATGCCCTCCAATCTGCGCATTGCGGTCTTTCGCGGTTGCACCTTCTTCAAGATTCATTGCCTTGAGGATGGCGTTCTTTCCATACTTCTTTTTGATTGCAAGCGTGGCGGCTTGTATTTTCCGCTCACGCTCCAAGACGGCATTCTCAGCTTTCTGTTTTTTCTCTTCGGCGGCATAGTCGGTAAAGAGATCGAGCTGGACAGCACCGTCATTTTTCTTCGGCGCGTCCGCTTCCGGCAGGACATGATTTGCTACAACATACATACGGCGGACAAGCAGATTCTTGTCCACGATCCGGTCGAAGAGTTCTGACACAGCGCACATTATTTTGCGGGTAGATGATGTGTGACCGTCGAGGTTGATAGAGCCGTGCGCCTGTTTGGGAATCTCCCGCCCGTAGGGGTCTTTCTCCACTGCACCGTGATACTTTGCCCGTCGTGCCGGATCGGTAAGGTTCTCAATGTCATAGCCGACGGTGAGAACCATCTGGTCGGTGACAAGTCCCTTGTCCACCAAGTCCAGCACAAGCAAGTCCGTCATTTCCCGGACAACCAGCTTCGCCTTCTGCGGCTCGTAGGGACAGTGCAATACCTGACCGGAGCTGATGCTGTTGGAGCTGGGACGGTATGCCTTGATTGTCTCAATGGTCGTAGGCTCCCAGCCCCACGCATGGTCGATGAGCAATTCCGCGTTCTTGCCGAACAGCCTATAAAGCAAGTCCTCATTCCGCTCCGAGCAAAGGGCAACATCGCCCATTGTGAACATCCCATTCTGCTCAAGTTTCTTCGCAATACCTCGACCCACGCGCCAGAAATCCGTGAGAGGCTGGTGCGCCCAAAGCTCACGCCGGAACTTCATTTCATCCAGTTCGGCTATTCGGACGCCGTTCTTGTCGGCTGGGATGTGCTTCGCTACAATGTCCATTGCCACTTTGCAGAGAAAGAGGTTCGTCCCGATCCCAGCGGTTGCCGTGATGCCGGTTGTCTCAAGCACGTCGAGGATAATCTTCATGGCGAGATCATGTGCCGAGAGCTTGTAGGTATTCAGGTAGTCCGTCACGTCCATGAACACCTCGTCGATGGAGTAGACCACGATGTCCTCCGGGGCAATATATTTGAGATAAACCTGATAGATGCGGGTGCTATACTCCATGTAGTACGCCATCCGAGGCGGCGCGATGATGAAGTCAATCGCCAGATACGGGTTTGCTTGCAGCTCAGAGTAGAAGTGTGATGTGCCGTCCAATCTGTGTCCCGGCGCGTCGTGCTGCCGTCCGGCATTCGCTTCCTTCACGCGCTGTTTGACTTCAAATAGCCGCCCGCGTCCGGAGATACCGTAGCTCTTGAGGGAGGGCGTGACGGCAAGGCAGATGGTCTTATCGGTACGGCTTTCATCCGCAACAACAAGGTTAGTGTCCAGAGGATCTAAGCCGCGCTCCCGGCACTCCACGGAGGCGTAGAAGGATTTCAGGTCGATTGCGATGTAAGTGTGTTGTTTCACCTTCTTTGCCTCCGCTTTCTTCTTAGATCAGCCCTAATGACATTTCATTGGAGCTTTTAATGTTGAATACGATACGCCATTCAATATCACCCTCCACCGGCTCAAAGTGTAGAGAGGAACAAACTGCATGAAGTTTTTCTTTTGAGCTGTCTCCACACACGATTGCGATTGGACCGTCCGCTCCGCCGATAATGCCGATACAAGCAATATCGTTTCGTGCCTCTGGTGCATAGCGGTCAGAGCATGGCGCAATTTCCAAAGGCTTGTCCCCCTCAGCGCAATCACAGATCGTAACATCGCTGTCAGGTTCAGGAGAAAGTGTATAGCTCATAGCAGTAAAATGCGTAGGATAAAACCAGCGGTCAGAACCGTAACGCTTTTCGGAAATTGTCTGCTGCTCTAATTCCTGTACAGTCAATGTGTATTTTTTTCCACTGACCGGATGGAGGAAAGAAAACGAATCACCGGGAGCGTGTGCCTTGAAATGTGGTCCCGGGACACGACACGACTGCTGCTCCATTGTAAGGGAGAGGGCTTTTATTTCAGGACGGCGTTTGCTTGTCCACGGAAAAGCTGCCCGAAAAATCATCCATCCATAGGATGTATCCAAATCATAGTGTTCCAATGCCCACTTTGCTTCCGCTTCATTGATCACCCCGTCTGGCAAACATGGATTAAAGACCACGGAACAGCCGTGGGAGGTCAGCATTGTTTTCCCGTTCAGTTCCAAACGAGGAATAAAGTTAAGGCAAAGTGGATTGTCTAAATCTATCTGCATTTGCTGCTCCTGCGTGAAGTATTCGCAGGAGTCGTTTTCGGGGTGTAAATCCCATTTAGTTATGAACTTGCGAATGTCTTCTTCCGGGGTACGCATACAAAAGTCCATGACGAGTCCCTTGCTGCAAGAATACGCCGCAGGAATAACCCAATGATGCCTCGCCCAGTCAAATTGCTTATTCAACCGGATTTCCGTTCCGGCATGGTCTTTTCCCGAATGTCCCCAGAAGTTTCCATCAAAGTAGACCTTCCACTCAGGCATGGTCGGTTCTGCTTCTGGGTTCATATCAACATCATAATAGTCCTCGGTGTACTTGATCTTACTATAATCAAAAGATGCTTGCAGCTTTTTGATGTATACCCACGGCTGTTCCATAGGCGTCAATTTCATTTTCTCAGCAAGCTCTGATAGCGTTCTTTGCTGATCCTGCGTTGGAGGGTTGTCCTGCAAAAAGGCTTCAAACTGGGCTTTATCCCACATCCACGCCTGTTCCAGCGCTGCCGAATCACTGCAAGCAAGGAGCAACCTCAGAAAGTCTTCAAAATCGTTTGCCAGCGGATGAACAAAATCCGGAGCCGAGTTCATGGGACTGACGGAAAATACCATACCGCCAAAGTCTCGAACAAAGCAGAAGTGGATGCCGTCCACACCCGCCCAGCCAAAAATAGATGCACCTTTTGGCGTGCAAAAGTATGGGTTGTTATCTTCACGACGCTCCACCCCTACGGGCGAAAGGTCAATACCACTTCGCAAAAATTTCTGAAACACTTTATCCATAGACCTTATGCTCCTATTAAACTTTGGTCGAAGGCAAACAGAGCCTCGTTGATCTCAAAGACATTATAGTTCCCATGCTCCACGAAATACTCCACGATGATGTCAAACTTGTTGGAGTGGGAGAGCGCAAAGCCAGCCTTCATGAGCATATCCTTCATTTCAACAAGCGGCAGCTCAAGGGCAATGGCAAACGCAATGACCGTGGGCTTGGAAGGCTTATAAGACTTGTCCGAGCGGATCTTCGAGAAGAGCTTCCGGTCAATATTCGCCTTCTTATAGCACTGCGCGTCCGTCATGCCGCGCTCATCAATCTTTCGCAGAAGCATCTCGGAAAAACTCTCGTCGATCTGTCCCAGCGCGTCATCAAGGGTTGCCGCCTTTTTGGGGGCAGCCGCCGCAGAGACGGGAGGCATGAGCTGTTCGATTGCCTCTTCACAAACGGATGCCTCGCAAGGCATGGGTTCTTCCATCCGGAAGGCGTTCATCCTGCGCAGACGCTCGGAACGATTATCAGTATGCTCATCCACATAGCGGTCATCTATGTACGCTGCAATATCGGCAAACAGCTTGCCGCTGATCTGATAGGCTTTGCGGTCAAAAATGACGATGTACACCGTCATTTCATTTTCGAGAAGGAAACTGCTAATGGTGTCAATCGCCACTTTGAGAGCCTGATCCTTCGGATAGCCGAAAATGCCGGAGGAAATCAGAGGGAACGCAGCCGATTCGCAGCCGTATTCCTTCGCCAGCATGAGCGATGTCCGATAACAGGATGTCAGTAGTTCGCGCTCACCATGCCGTCCGTCATACCAGCGCGGACCGACAGCATGAATGATATATTTGCAGGGCAGCTTGTAGCCCTTCGTGATTTTTGCGCTCCCGGTTTTGCAGCCGTGGAGCGTTTCACATTCCGTCAGCAGCTCCGGTCCTGCAGCACGATGAATGCAGCCGTCCACACCGCCGCCACCCAGCAGCGACTCGTTGGCAGCGTTGACGATGGCGTCCACCTTCATTTTCGTGATGTCATTTCTGACGATTTGAAGCGGCATGATCAAGCCCTCCCATTCGGTTACTTCGCGCCGGTCAGCAGCTTGTCCAGCGGGATTCTTTCCGGGTATTTTCCCTCGGTCAGAATGTCATATAAATACCTGTTATCCAGAATCATATCATCCCGGATAAGCTGCCAGTTTGCCTTTTTCCTGAAAAACACCTTGAAGATCAGGAAGTTCATGATCGCCCCAATTACCGGCGTGGTCATGCCGAAAGCCTCGGTGTGAGAGAAATGGCATCCTGTTTTGGTTCTTTTCCCTTCAAAGGTGATGAACGCCGTTTTCTTGTCGCTCCGGAATACAATGCGGAAGTGGTTTTCATCCTGTTCGCATTCCGTAATTGTGCCGGTCACATCGTAGTCCAGCCCCATGACGATCTCGCGGAAGCGGATCTTGCTTCCTGCGTTATAGTTTCCGTTATAGAGATTGCATTCGATGTGGTAGGGACTCCATTTCACAAACTCTTCCTCAAAGTTAGCAGTCCATGCCTTTAGTTTGTCATAGGAAGCCGGAATCTCTATCTGCTCTGTAAGAACAATCATTGTCAGTTTCTCCTATTCTGTCAAAGCGGCATCGGCGTCCGGGCAATCAGAATGACCGCCAGAATCGCGCCCACAAATGCAGCAGCCCCTATGACTGCCAACACCTTTTTGCCGAGTTTCTTCTTCGCTGCTTTGCAGATCAGAGCGGCGCAAGCCATGCAGACAGCCGCCGCTACAAGTGCAATGCCCAGCGTTTCCCATAGCCAAGATAGTTCATATAGGATTTTCACGCGATCATCATCTCCTGTTCGTTAAACTGGAATTTGTCTATTCGTTTGTTTCTCTATAAACTGTCATTCCGAGTATTTTAATTTCGAACCCATCAATATATGGTTTTACACCATCTACTTCTGGTGCAAGTCGGTGTATTTTTGTAACCTCATACACTAATGCTTTATACCTAACACTTCCGCCGTCTTTTAAGTTCATACGAACAGGGGTTAATAGGATTACTAAAACAACTATAATTGCAATTACCACAAAGAATTTCTTTTTCATACAATCACACTCCTTTGCCAAATCCCGATTTATAGTCTTCTCAAAGTCCAAGTCCATCAACCCACGCCGCAAGCTCCTGATGCCCGACATTGCCCTTGAAAACCTTGCCGTCCATCAGCTTTGCGCCTTTGCAGCTCGGCGCAAGGCGCTCGTTCGTCTTGCCAATGTCGCTTCCGCCGGAGGTTGCAAACGGGATGATCGTTTTGCCGGTCAGATCATAGCTCTCAAGAAACGTATTGATAATCGTCGGCGCGACGTACCACCAGATCGGGAAGCCCACAAAGATGGTATCATAGTCCTTCATGTTGTCCCGCTTGACGGCAATCTCAGGACGGGAGGCAGGATCGCTCATCTCAATCGTGCTGCGGGCTTTCTTGTTCATCCAGTTCAGATCAGCTTCTGTGTAAGGCACCTTCGGCTCAATCTCAAAGATGTCCGCGCCGATTGCCTCTGCCAGCGTCTCGGCAACCTTCGCGGTCACGCCGGACGCAGAAAAATACGCTACAAGTTTCTTGCTCATGGTGTTTTATCCTTTCAATATCTTCGTAATCTGCTGTGCGGACGCATCCGGCAGGATAGAGGAAAGATGCTGCATCATGCGCTCTTTGGATTCCTGCGGGTCTCGCTGATAGGCAGATGTGATAAGGTCGTACCCGAAAAGTTCTTCCGGGGTTGCATACTCCGCGACACCCCATCCATAAGGTTTTCCGTATCTGTCCTGCATATAGACGAAATCTGCGATGCAGACATAGCTCTGCATTTGCAGCCGCGTGATGCACGTCTCAAAACCGGTGTTGCCGCCCTTGCGGTAGTTCAGAGCCTCTTTCAGCCGTTTGGAAAGCATCCTGCCTTCACCGGCTATGGCTTCATAAAGCTCCTTGTCCTTGTAGGACGCCAAGCCGTCATCCCAACGGGCGTCAAAGTCATAGCCGTCACGCCGGAAGTTCGCAAAGTCCGGAATCCACTCCCGACTCACAAATCCAGCCTTCTTGTTGAAAAGTTTGCCGTAAAGACATTTGCCGCTCCGCGCAGCCGGTCCTTTCCATTCCCACGGACCATCTACATCATCCGCAAACCATAACTCAGGTGGGCAAAGTTCCTCGATGGAGAAGCCGTGAATCTCGTTCCGAAAGAAGGGCAGAAAGCCGTATTGTTCGACGGCGGCAATCAAACCATCTGCACTATGTAGTTGTCTGGCATATCTCTTTGACATTACTCCGCCTCTTCAATCACGCCATAATCAATCAGGATGTTCTTCTCCGCATACTGCGGGTAAACAACACCCATCATCTCATACTGATAACGTCCTACGCGGCGATGCTCCTGAATTGGTTCCGGTGCATACGCAGCGGTTTCACAGTGCGCATACTCCGGCATTTCCGCAAGATCATCCCGAACATCACGGATAAGCGCTTCTGCCACATCATCAATGTTCTTGCCGGTCTCCACGGCAACCAGTTCGTGCTTCCGGACTGCCTTGTCCAGATTACCGGGGGAGCGAAACAGCTTATATTTCATATCGTTGCCCGTCCTTTCTCTCTTTCGGTCTGCCTATTCTTCCTGAAATCTGTTCTTTAGGGACGCAATCATCGCTTGTGCGGCAATGCTCAGATACAAAACTCCAATTTCATAGATAAAGTCGCGGTCGATCACGATAAAGTATTCTCTAACGTGTGTAAAAACCAGTTCCAGCAAGTCCCTGTACAGCGGATCATCAAAGGGCTTGAACCGCGTAAACTTGCTTTTGGCAGCGTCCCATGTCATAGACGCTTCGCCCTCAGCACTGGTCATTGCCTCACAGAGAATCATGCTGACGCCCATTTTTCCGTTGCCGGTCAGGAGTTCTCCTTCGTAATAGCTGAGTAGGTCTTTCTTGCGTCGAAGCGGAACTACATCGCAGTTGTCATCCAGCTCAAATGCAATCAGCTCCGCAATCAGTTCCCGCCAGACCGCATAACCGGCGTTAATGGTTCCGTCCTCTTTGCGGCTGATGGTATCGTCCATGCAGTATCGCTCAAAGAAATTATCTCCGTCAATCTCGTTGCGGGTGCAGAAGATATGCGCCAGCTCATGCAGAAGAATGTGCTTCAACTCTGCCGGATGACGCGCTATGTCTGTGCGCAGAAGGATTCCGTCCGCGCCATCTCCTGTGCCGACGAATGCAGAGGCGTGAAAGTCAAAATAGCCGTCCTCTGTATATCGGTCTTCCAGCCGGTCAGGGAAATACTGCTTGCAGAACTGCTCAAAGACTTCCTGCTGGTTTTCCGTCTGAAAGCAGCGCAGTACAAGGTTGTCCTCACTGAACTCTGCCCCCAAGCGTTCGTTAAAGATGGAAGCGGCATAGAAAAGGGCTTCTTTATAGTCGTCGTTGTTCATCTAATTACTATCCTTCATCCTCATTCACCCCTCCGGTCTGACATTTTTCAGGAAGTCAGAGTGCGGTACATAAGGCAAGTTGAGCTGCCAGCCCATGCGGTTCAGTTCGTTGAGCTTGATCAGCATCAGGTTGATGTTTGTTCCCATTGCAGCCGAGAGCTGCACCACATCGTAGTCCTGCTTCATCAGGTCAATCAGCTCATCATCGTCAATGATCAGGTGTGAGGCAAACGCATTCGCCTCATATTCGTGTTTTGTGCGCATATCGAACAGCACGAACTCCGGGAGCGGTTCGTTTCCTTTGGCAAGATCACGGTGAAAGGTATCATGCCCGATCTCGTGACCGCAAACCATTTGCATGATCAGATACTCCATGTTGGAGTTCAGAAGAATATGCCGCTCTTTATGGCGGTAGGTGTACATTCCGAGCAGATCGTTCAGATTGTCAAGAAAATGGAGATGAATGCCCAGCTCACGGGCAATCTTCAAGGTATCTCTTGTTCCACAGCTTTTGACAATGCTGTTCGCCTTTTTGTATATTTCCTCGGAGCGAATTATCACGGGACCTTCACCCCTTTCATGTTGAAAACAGTCAAAGTAAATCCGTCAAGAAACCGAGACGCAGACAGTTATTCCTCTGCGTCCGTACCGGTCTTCTTGTATTTCTTCGGCGTGTATTTCTCAACATTCCGGGCTTTGGATTCCCAATATATATCCTGCAACGCCTTCATCACCGCATCCTTGTCCTGCTCGGACAGCGTACCGCCCGCAAACAAGCCGGACATCCCTTCAATCAGGTCCTTTGCCTGTTTCATGCCACGGGAGCCGTACTGCTCGGATGCCTGAACCACAAACTCTTCGTCCTCGGTCAGCAGATAGTTCACATCCACCTTGAAGTATTCCGCGATTTTTCTGTAAGCGTCCTTGGTACGGGGGAAGGAAATGCCGTTCTCGTACCGGGTAATCATACGCCTGTTGATCCCCAGTGCATCGGCTACTTCCTGCTGGGTCAGCTTCCGCTTCTCCCGTTCAGCCTTGAATTTCTCTCCAAACGTCATTTTGGTAATCACTCCTGTTCACAAAAAGTTTGCGACATCAAATTGCGCAAGTCTATTGACAAAGGCACTTGAAGTGCGTATAATAATGACTGAGCAATCCAACTACTCATAGTATATCCTGAATTGCTCATCCTGTCAAGGGGCATGAGTAGTTGTACACGAAAAAGTTACATCTTTTGAGCAGTTCAAATGGACAGGCATTTATGCTGCCGAAGATCATCCATACCGGCATACACCGGTATGAGGGAACAGGAGTGAGAAAAACGGAAATGGCTACACAGTACAGAAAAGCATACGTCCCGGTTACGCTGGATGTGGACAAGGAGGGGACAATCCTTCCTCGCCTTATCTGGTGGGACAACGGTGTAATCTTTCAAATCGACCAGATTCTATACAAATGCCGCGCCACATCCAAAAAGGTTTGGGGCGGAGGCATCCGTTACACAGTTCAGATTCGCGGAAAGGAGTCATTTCTTTTCCACGAAGGAGACAAGTGGTTCGTCGAAGCAAAGGAGGACAACTGCTCATGATTTTATCCCAGCGCCAACTTGAAGAAATTGCAGCCTCAACAACGAAGGACTTCAACCGGTTCTTTTTCGGGGATGAGGCGGACAAGCCCGACCGATCAGCTTTGCCAACACCCATTGATCAGTTTGCAAAGAACTATCTCGGTCTTCGCGTATCATTCGCCCGTCTCTCGCCGGACGGAAGCATCTGCGGTGTCACTGCCTATGCCGACACTGAGTACAAGATCACGGAACTTGGTATTACGCGCACACTGGCTTTGAAGCGTAATCAGGTCATCTTGGACGAGAGCTTCATTCGATCCGGAAATGTGCAGCGGCTCTGCGCCAAGCGCAGATTTACCCTTGCCCACGAGTGCGCCCATCAGATTCTCTTCCAACTGGAATCGGAAGAGGTAAAGGCGTCCTGCGAAATGAAATATTCCGCACGGACAGCCTATACGCCGCGAGAGCTGAAAACCCGCGAGGACTGGAACGAGTGGCAAGCAAATGTCTTGGGCGCGGCGATCCTGCTTCCTCAAAAAGAGGTTGACCTGGCAATGCGTCGGTTTGCAGAAACGCCGCTGATCAATTACGAGGGGAGGTATTCGTATGGTGATCACTTAACGCTGCGCCTTTTCTGCCGGTTGTTCGGTGTCTCCAAGACAACGGCGTCTATCCGCCTTCGTCAGCTCGGCTACATGGTAGATCGTCCATTCAGTGAGTATGTTGACCCATTGGAGGTGTGGTAATGAAGAGAGCATCCATTAGGGTTCAGGAACCGACGCCGGAGCTGATCGAAAAAATCCGCAGGGCAAGAGTTGCCATTTCCCAGCAGAAGCCCCGATACCTGAAATGTCCCTATTGTCAGCATAATGCCATTGCTGTCTACGAGGACACGAGGGGTCATGTAGAATCCAAGTGCAAGAAATGCGGGCGGATCACAGTCTTTGATGTGCTGAATATGAGAAGACTGCGACCGCGTACCAAGTAAGAACCGGAGGACAAGCCTCTGTTCTAAAATAAAATATATGTCATAGCTGAGCTGTGGAGCCGCCTGATAGGTGAAGTCATCCTAATGCCGCATGAGACAGAGTTTAATTGCTCTGTTTTATCGGCATGGGATTCAAACCTCACCGTCATGCGGCTCTTTTTCTGTCTTCACCCTTCCCGCTGCTCCCGCGCAGCGGAAAGGATGAACAATGAAAATCCCTAAAACCCCTATCGCGTTCGATTACGACCTCTGGACTACGGAGGACGGCAAGTGCATGGTGCGCGTGAAACGAACCGGCGAAGTTTCCGAGGTTGACCGCAAGGTTATGAGAATCCTTCGCGCAGAGGAAAAGCGGATCAGACGCTCGTATGGCTCTGACAACACCTCTGAGGATGAGGACGGCGCAGAGAAAATTTCTGATACCGTGCTGTCCCTTGACGCTATGCCGGAGGACGATGTGAAGTCCGCTGCATGGCTGGCAGACTCCCGCGACTGCATGGAGGAACTGATCACCGCTCTCAAAGAGAAGGAGCTTCTTTCCATTCTGACCGGGAAGCAGCGCGAATTGTATCTTGCGATGACCCGTGAAGGACTGACTCTTCGAGAGTTTGCCCGAAGGAAAGGCATCGGCATCAGAGCTGCATTTGACCTCAAAGCAGCGGTGCAGAAAAAATTTCAAAGAATTTTTTGAGCGGTACTCAACAAACGGCAAAAAGATGTCCGTTGTAAAGTGAAAGGGTCAATCAGACCACTTCACTGCTCCTTGAAAACTGAATAGTTCAGTGCTGCGGATCTTTCCGCTTCTGCGAAGCAACACAGCTTCCGACGCCAAGACCTCCCGAAAGGGAGTGAGCGACCTCCGGAGAGCTATAACAGTCGTGTGGTGCGGCTGCTTGCGACGATGCAGATGCCGGGTATAATGATACTTCCGTCTTTTCTTTGAATGGGCGGCTCGGAGCGATCCTCGGAGGGGTGAGAGTCCCATGATACCGATTGACCATTGGTAGTCCGCAGCATTCCCGGAACTGCAAAGTTCTTCTGGCAGGGGCGCGAGCTGCAAATATGCCGGACAATGAAACAAACCCAAAAGAAACTTACTATATAGTTTCAGGATGAAAACTATGTGGCAGAGTGTCTTCACAAGATGCTCTGCCATATCCTTTTGTCCTGAATATTTCCACGAAACAGGAGGTGCTTAGAATATGATGGGCATTGAAACAATGAAAAGCGTCAGCCCGAAAACGGTTGACCGAAGCACACTCGTTCAGAGAAGCAGCATCCGGCTTGATCCTGCGGCACCGCGCGAGGACAGGCTGAGGGAGTTCATCAAGCAGATCAGAAATCCCTACTGTTATCTGGACGGGAAAACTGTGGTGAAGATCAGCTTCGCCGCGACGGACACGACAATGGAAGATTGTCTGGAACACTATCTGAGAGGTCTTTGATTTATGAACAGTCTGAATCTTTTCACCCGGTTCTATGGACAAGCGATTGAGCCTGTGGTATAATGAAATCGGTCAAAAAAAGAAGAATACGGATTAAGCCGCTTGCCTAGATGGTCATGTGGCGTTTTCGTGTTCCTCTCATAAGAGTTGAAGCAAGCCTTCGTCTTTCTGATTTGATGTACCACACCAAACAGAAAAACGGAGGTTATTTTTATGCCAGACAAGGTTTACCGCACGGCGATCTACTGCCGCCTGTCCCGTGAGGATGGAGACAAAGTAGAAAGCAACTCCATCGCCAGCCAGAGAGCCATCTGCGAGGACTACATTGCAAGGCACGATGATTTAGAGCTTGTCTGTGAGCCGTTTGTGGATGACGGTTACAGCGGCGTTTCCTTCAATCGTCCTCAGTTCAAAAAGCTGGAAGAGGCAATCCGCAAGGGTGCGCTTGACTGCATCGTGGTCAAGGATCTCAGCCGCTTCTCAAGAAACTACATCGACGGCGGACGCTACATTGAAAAGATTTTCCCGCAGCTCGGCATTCGCTTCATCGCAATCAATGATGCGTATGACAGTCTGACCGGTGATCCGCAGTCCGACTCCTTTGTTATCCCGTTCAAAAACCTGATTAACGATTCTTACTGCAAGGACATCTCCATGAAAATCCGAAGCAGTCTGGAAGTCAAGCAGAAGAGCGGTGAGTTCGTCGGCTCGTTCGCGCCTTACGGCTACATGAAATCGCCGGAGAACAAAAACCAGCTCATCGTGGATGAAGCGGTCAGCGAATATGTGCAGATGATCTTTTCCATGTACAAGGACGGCTTCTCCATCGGACGTATTGCAAAGCGTCTGAACCAGATGGGCGTCCTGTCCCCAATGGAATACAAGCATTCCGCCGGTGTGAAGTTTGATACCGTCTTCAAAACCAGCGATACCGCAAAATGGACATACAAAGCCGTCCAGCGTATTCTCACCAACGAGGTTTATATCGGCGTTCTGGCGCAAGGCAAGCGCGGCACTCCCAACTACAAAGTCCGCGTTGTGAAAAGCAAGGATGAATCCGAGTGGGTCAAGGTAGAAAATGCGCATGAAGCTCTTGTGTCCTACGAGGACTTCATGGCAGTCAAGGTCATGATGCAGCGGGATATGCGCTGTTCGCCCGATCAGGACGAAGCGCATCTGTTTTCCGGCTTCCTGTTCTGCGGAGACTGTCAGCAGCCAATGATCCGCAAGACCGTCCCGTCGAAGACGAAAAAGTATATCTACTACGTCTGCTCCACCAATAAGCACAGCCGGACGTGCAGCCCGCACAGCATCGCCGCAAAAGAGGTTGAAGAGAAGGTCTTCCGTGCTATTCATGACCAGATCGAGCTTGTCATCAATCTGGAACACGCGCTTGGAATGATTGAACGGCTTCCGTCTCAGAGCCGTAAGGCTTTCAATTACGAAGCCCAGATTGCAAAAATCGAGGAAGAGATTGAGCGGTATCAAAAGCTCAAGCTGGGTCTTTACGAGAACTTCATCGGCGGCGTCATTGATAAATCGGAATACTTCGAGTTCCGCAGTAGCTACACCAAAATCATTGAGGACAAACAGGAGGCACTTCTGCGGGTCAAAAAAGAAATGAAGCAGACGGTGACAACTGGCACGACCGAACGGAACTGGGTAACGCTTTTCAAGCAGTATGAAAACGTCGAAGAGCTGAACCGCCGTGTGCTGATGTCCCTTGTTGACCGCATTCTGATTCACGAAAACCATGCAATCGAAATCGTCTTCAAATACAGGGACGAATACCAGCAGACGCTTGAATACGTTCTCGGCTATGCCGATGAACTGGATATTGCCGTATAAAGGAGGGATGAGCAAATGGCAAGAAAAAGCAGAAAGCAAATTGCAGTCGAAGAGCCGGTTGTTGAATCTGTCTCTTCCGAGGTCTTCTCAACAGCCATCTATGCCCGTCTTTCCGTTGAAAACAGCGGCAAGTCCGAAAAGGTGGATGTCATCGCAAATCAGATTGAGATTTGCAAGTCCTACATTGCAGAGCGTCCCTACCTGAATCTGATAGATACCTATGTGGACAACGGACGAACGGGTACGGTTTTTGACAGACCGGAGTTCAACCGTCTGATGAACGACATCCGCACCGGCAGGATCAAGTGCCTTGTGGTTCGTGATCTCAGCCGGTTCGGGCGAGACTACATCGAGGCAGGAACCTATCTGGAACGGGTCTTTCCGCAGATCGGGCTTCGGTTTATCGCCATCAAGGAAAACTACGATAACTTTGATGCGGACGGCTCCGGCGAAAGCCTCATCATCCCTCTGCAAAACATGATCAACACCCTCTACTCGAAGGACATCTCCCGCAAGGTTTCTACTGCGCTCAAGGCACAGATGGAAAGTGGAGAGTTCAAGAAGCGCAATCTCCCGTATGGTTATCGCTGGGATGAAGAACACAGCAATATGGTCTTCGATGAGGAAACCGCACCGATTGTCCGGAAGATTTTCCAATGGAAGATTGAAGGGCTGTCCCTTCCTGCGATTGCAGATCGGCTTGATGCAATGAACGCGCCCAATCCGGAGTTTCAGAAGTATCAGGTTGGCGTCCGCACAGGCAATGCTACGGCGAAAAAGATTTGGAACAAGTCTTCACTCACTACCATTCTGGATAATCCCCACTACGTCGGAGATACCGTTCTCGGACGGACGCTGAACGCTATCTACAAGGGCGTCAAAAATCAGCATATCGACCGCGAGGAATGGATTGTTTTTCCCAATACTCACGAAGCGATTATCTCCCGTGAGGACTTCCAGAAGGTACGAGAAATGCGGAACGCTGCTGCAAGGACAAGGGTTGAGAAGATGGAGCGCACGGAAGAAATCCGCGCTACGTTGATCAATCTCTTTGAAGACAAAATCGTCTGCGCAGACTGCGGCAGGAAGCTCTATTTCCATCGCAAGCGCGTTGACAAGCGCAAGGACGGCGCATGGTACGCCTTCTATGAGTGCAGTTCATCCGTCAAGCGCGGCAATCTCTGTACGCCACACTATACGCGGCAGGACAAGCTCGAAGCCGATGTGCTTGCGGCGATCCAGCTTCAAGTCAAGGCGGCTCTCAATTACGACAAGCTGCTTGCCAAGCTGAGAAACAGCGAAGGCGAACGCAGCATCCGCGATCAGCAGAATGCGCTCATCACAAGCCTGAATCTGAAACTCAGCGGCATCTCCAAGAAGCGTACTCGGCTCTATGAGGACTTCACGGAAGGCATTCTCGATGAAGAGGAATACGCCTTTGCCAAGAAAGCCTACGATGAGCAGTATGTCGATCTTTCACGGCGGTTGGATGAAGCGGTTCAGCGTAAGGTAAAGTTTGCCGAGGCAATGTCCGAGGACAACAAGTGGCTAACGCTGATGAAATCCGTCAGCGGTGCAACGATGCTCTCTCAGGAGTTGGTTGACGAGTCCGTAGAGCTTGTGAAAGTCCATGAGGACGGCTCAATCGAGCTGGTCATGAAATACGGCGATATTTACGCTCTGACCGTTCAGAGTATCAAGGAAGTACA
The DNA here is from genome assembly GCF_009679665.1 of Faecalibacterium sp. BIOML-A4. Classification (NCBI taxonomy): domain Bacteria; kingdom Bacillati; phylum Bacillota; class Clostridia; order Eubacteriales; family Oscillospiraceae; genus Faecalibacterium; species Faecalibacterium sp. BIOML-A4. Next base: position 62,890 of record NZ_WKZG01000019.1, read on the forward strand.
GGAGGCGATGTAAATGAGCAAGGAATACAACATCGGCATCTACATCCGCCTCTCAATGGCTGATGAAGATACCGGCTATGGCAGCAAGGCGGAAAGTGACAGCATCGGCAACCAACGTATGCTCATCAATCGCTTTCTTGACAATCATCCGGAGCTGTCTCACTGTCAGCGGTCTGAGTTTGCGGATGACGGTTATACCGGCACGAACTTTCACCGTCCTCAGTTCACGCAGATGATGGAGAAGGTCAAGCGCGGCGAGATTAACCTGATCTGCGTCAAAGACTTTTCCCGCTTTTCTCGTGACTACATTGAAACGGGAAACTATCTGGAATGCACTTTTCCATTCATGGGCGTCCGCTTTATTTCCATCAACGACGGCTATGACAGTGACGATTACAAAGGCACAACGGGCGGTCTGGAAGTGGTTATGCGCAGCATCATCTACGCCGCATACAGCAAAGACCTTTCCGTAAAGACCACATCGGCAAAAATCCAGATGATGAAGCAGGGCAAGTATGTCGGTGGCTACGCCCCATACGGCTACGTCCTGCATCCCACCATTCGGAACAAACTTGCCGTAGACCCGGAGGCGGCTGATGTGATCCGTCGTATTTTCCGCGAGGCGCTGGAAGGCAGCAACACCTCTCAGATCGCCCGCAGCCTGAATGATGACGGCATCCCGACGCCGGGGCAATACTTCAAGAGCAAGCATCCCGACAAGAAGAAGTTCAGTAACATGAGCGAGAAAATCAGTTGGGAAACCGTGATGGTCTATAACATCCTCAAAAACCTTGTTTACACCGGAACACTGGTCAGCCGCAAAATGAAGTCCTGCGGTGTCGGCTCAAAAAAGCGTGTTGTCAATGAGCCGATTATCGTAGAAGGAACGCATGAAGCTATTATCAGCAAGGAAGACTTTGAGCTTGCTCAGAAGGTCATTCGAGGCGGAGGACGGAATCCCACGCGCAAGCAGCATGACTATCCGCTCAAGGGACTCGTCCGCTGCGGTAACTGTAAACGTGCTATGACACGCCGAAAGAACAAGGCTGGCATTCGATACTTCCAGTGCATTCACTCGGTCAACAACGGAAACACAGACTGTCCGGTTGGCAGGAGCTTTCCGGAAATGGATATTGAGAAGGTTGTCTTCCATGCCCTTACTCAGTTTCTTGCTTTGGCACAGAAGGAAGCAATACAGAACCGCGAAGTCGGTGATCTGCGGAAATCTGCCATCAAGGAATGTGCTGATAAAATCCGCACTCTGCAAAAGCAGAATGAGCAGCACAAGGCGTCCAAGCTGAGGCTCTACGAGAAGTATGCAGCCGGAAGCATCACGAAGGAGGCGTACATTCAGCAGAAGGCGGCAGCGGATGTGAAGATTGCTGAAAACGATGGAGCAATCCAGCGCAGTCACGAGCGGATGAAGGAGCTTGACTCCGAGACCGCCTGTTCAGATGAAAAGCTGGATGCGGTCTGCGAACAGTACGCCGACTGCAAAGCTCTGACCTATGAGCTGACCCACGCATTCATTTCTGCGGTCTACATTTACGATCTTGACAACATAGAAATCGTCTGGAAGTTCAAGGACTTCCTTACTACATCAGAAGGAGAAGCCAAATGAAAGTATTTCTTTATATCCGCGTTGCCTGTGCGGATCAGCTTGCGGCAGCAGACCAGCGGGAAGAGCTGGAACGCTATGCGAAGGACAAAGGCTATGAGGTGGCTGCTGCTGTGGCGGCAGACGGCATCTCCGGCGTCCATACGGAAGGTATCATGAACTTCCTGCTGAACGAAGCCAAGCGTCAGGACATCGGTACGATCCTCACCCGCGACACCTCGCGAATCAGCCGGGACACTTCCTCTTTCATGAGGTTTGAGCGAAAGTTCCGGGAGAACGGCATCCGGTTCGAGTATCTGTCCAAGCCTGACAACGAGCTTCCGGTCACTCCGATGATGGAGGCATTTGCGGCGGCGTATAAGAAGCGTCGCACAAAGAACGGCACAAGAGCATAGAGAAAACGCAAGCCGTTCACGGGTGGTTGTCCACCTATGAACGGCTTGTAAATTCTCAAAATTTTTTTAGTCCCTACTTGACACAAGAAGACCAGTCCCGACTTGGACGCAACCACATCGAAACCGGAACGTATATGGAAATCTTCTTTCCTGAACACGGTGTCCGCTATATTGCAATCAACGATGGTTATGATTCCAACGAGCAATCTCAGATGGATATTGCCCCGTTCCGAAACATCATCAATGAAATGTACGCCAAAGACACTTCCCGAAAGATCAAGAGTGCCCTTCGGACACGCAAGAAAAGTGGAAAGTATATCTCCAGCGGCGCACCGTTTGGCTACCAGAAAGACCCTGCCGACCACAATCACCTTGTGATCGACCCGAACACCGCCCCCGTTGTTGAGTATATCTATTCAATGGCAGAGGAAGGGCTGGGGCTTCACCGCATCGCCAAGCGGCTCCACGATGAAAAAGTCTTGAAGCCGTGTTACTACAAGAAAGAGATGTTTGGCCGCTTTATTGATGATGAAAAGATGTATGATTGGGACAGTGCCTATATCAGTCAGGTTCTGCACAGCCCAGTCTACGCCGGACACATCATCTACGAAGCCAAGCCCACCGTGTCCATGAAATCCAAAAAGCGGCGTTATATTCCGTTTGAAGAACGCGCTATCGTTCCGAATACACATGAAGCAATCATCCCACAAGACCGTTGGGAGAACGTGCAGCGAATCCTTTACAGCCGTTCCAGTAGTTTTATGTGCGATAAGACCGACTACGACAATATCTTCAAAGGCATCGTCCGCTGTGCAGACTGCGGCAGAACGATGTTAGTCAAGGTCGAGCACAGGCGCAAACGTAACAGTGTTCTGGATCAGACCTTTTATTGTTGCAGCACTTATCGGAAATATGGTGCGAAAGCCTGTGACTCGCATAATTTGGAAGCCCGTGTTCTGCATGAAGCTGTCTTTGCGGACATTCAGGCACACGCAAAGGCCGCTGTGAGCAATCGGGAAGCCCTTGTGAAGAAGATTGCAAATCAGATGCACCTCCGGGTGTCCTCTGACCGGGCGCAGCACAAACGGGATTTGAAGCAGTGTAAAGCACGAATCGCAGAAATCGAAGACCTGTATGCAAAACTTTATGAGGACGTATCAAAGGGACTTCTCCCGGAGAAACGTTTTCAAATGCTTGCAGATCGCTACGACAAAGAACAGGCTGAACTGACCGAGAAGATTGAGCAGTACGAGCGGGAAGGCCGTGCTGAACACGATCAGCTGGACAAGATTCAGGATTTTATTGATGAAGTCAGCAAGTACGCTGGTATCACCGAACTGAACTATAAGATTCTGCATCAGCTGATTGACAAGATTCTGGTATCCAGAGCGGAAAAGGTCGATGGCGAATACGTCCAGAAAATCCAGATTTTCTACCGCTTTATCGGCCCATTGGATGCCATCGAGTAACAA